>NZ_JBDYCV010000097.1:0-13351 GCF_040495915.1 Shigella sp. FJ200513
TCAAAGCTCTGCTGAACAATTGCGATCTTTTCCTGTGTGGTACGCCGTCTGCGTTTCTCCGGCCCTAAGACATCAATAATCTGTTCTCCAATGACAAGTCTAAAAACTAGTATTAAGACTATCACTTAAATAAGTGATACTGGTTGTCTGGAGATTCAGGGGGCCAGTCTATACACAATGAAACCAAATATTACGTGGGGACTCCAAAAAATACAGGCGCACGGGATCGCCGATAACACAATTTACGCGACTGAAGGAACACAAATTATCTTCACCGTTACCTCTCCCTGGATTCCTGTTTTTAAGGTGAATGATGATGTAAAGATTGCCCTCACTCTGACCCGCCACGAAGAAGCATGGTGGATTATCAATCAGTCTACCGAATATTGCTGTACGGTAAACGACCAGATTGTGGAACCTCATCACCGTATGCGTCTGAATGAAGGCGACCTGATAGAATGGGGGTTATCTTCATAGTGCCTTGTACATGGCAATCCATCATCTCCGAACCTGAGCACAGTAAAAACGATATCGCAGACTGCCATCACGTCGGAAGCAATAACCGAATATCTGGATCTGGATTGGTTCAGGCAGCAGCATCTGACATCACAAAATCCATTCGATATCATTCCTGTTCATGGAGCCTCCTCCACCGGAGAAGGTGCGGAAAAAGGAAATGCCCTGACCCGACTTTATCAGGAATACCGCGAGGCGTTGTTATCTCCCGAACAAGATCTTAATCGCCATGCTGATCCTTTTCCTTTTAACGAAGAGCCCTCCTCGCAGGATCTGGATTCATTGCGTGACCTGGTCACCGAAGCCGAGACATTGCAGGATATGGTCACTGGTGGGTTAAGCATTGACGCTATTCTCAATGTACTGGATGCCACTGGCGAAGATGAAACTATCTGGCCTGTCGAAAAGACTCCCCCTGATATCCTGCATTTACTTTCCCCGGAATACGCCCCGGAAACAGCGCATAACACCGTACTGCCAGATCTGACACGGAAAGAGCATCGCATCATTGGCATTGACAGCCATTACCGGATAAACCCGGCACAACATGGAGAGATATATCATGACAAACAATAACGAGCTACCGATTACCTTGTCGGCGCTGCTGCGGGATTATTCCGTGGTGGAGGGCATTCAGATGGCAGAGCAACAGGTCAGGATGCACCCAGCGCAGGCCTCCCGCCGCCACAGCCTGTTTCAGTTATTGTGCGTGGCAGGCGACTGGTCGCGGGCACTGCAACAGATCCAGCTATGCGCCCGGATGGACGCAAATTATACTCGCGAAGCGCAGGTATTTGGCGAGCTGATCCGCTGTGAGATATACCGCCACGCCTGCTTTCAGGGCGAACAGCGGCCCGGTGTTATTCTCCCGCCGCCCGCCTGGATGGAGGATCTGCTGACCGCCCTCGCCTGTAACGCCCGTGGTGAAGCGCAGGAAGCTGATGCTCACCGCAGCCGCGCGCTTGAGGCCATAACAGACACTTCCGGGCAGTGGAATGGCGGCGCATTTGACTGGATTAGCGACAGCGACTCCCGTACCGGTCCGGTACTCGAACTGATCGCGGGCGGAGCATATATCTGGCTGCCGTTTTCACAAATCTGTTCGCTGAAATCGCCGCGGCCTGCGCATCTGATCGATTTGATCTGGAAACCCGTCAACGTCACCCTGAACAATGGCGATACACACAGTGCCTAGCTGTTTCCCCGCTACAGCGGCTCTGAAAAGGCTGCCGACTCCCTGCGTCTGTGCCGGGAAACGGTCTGGCAGGACGGTCCGGGAGAGACACTGGTACAGGCGCTGGGTCAGAGGGTGTGGCTCACCGGTCACGGCGATATCAGCCTGCTGGATTTGTCCACCTGTACCTTTAACACCGCTGAAGGAAGCGACGCGTGAGCGCTTCCCGCCAGCGTCCAGGCAATCACCTGCTGCCCACGCTGTTTGACCGCCTGTGTGACGACGCCCCAAACCAGAAACGCGACCACGGTATCAGCGTCAGTCCGGTTCAGATTAAGGAGATCATCCGCCGGGATTTGTCATTTCTGCTCAACACCGTCAGCCATGAAGATGATATTGATGCTGCACGTTATCCGTACGCGGCAGCGTCCGTACTTAACTACGGCCTGCCGCCACTGGCGGGCAGCTTTCTGTATGAGCACAAGTGGGACGATATCCGCAGGGCCATTTTGCGAACCATCACCCGGTTTGAACCCCGGCTGAAAGCGTCCACTCTGCAAATCATCCCACTTCAGGATGAGCGCCGCCAGAGTGGCCATAACACATTACAGTTTGAAATTCGCGGCGAGATCCTCACGCAGCCGTATCCGACTGCATTCCGGGTACGTAGCGCGCTGGATATGGAGCAGAGTCGCATTACGTTTTTTTAATTCAGAGAGAGACCGATGGATCCACGGCTACTGGAATACTACAACCGCGAACTGAGCTATCTGCGGGAAACGGGAGCCGAATTTGCCGCCCGTCATCCCAAAGTCGCCGCCCGGCTGGGCATGCAGGGAACGGATATTGCCGATCCGTATGTAGAGCGAATGGTCGAGGCCTTCAGCTTCCTGACCGCCCGCACGCAGCTAAAAATTGACGCTGAATTCCCCCGTTTCACCCAGCGCCTGCTGGAAGTGGTCAGCCCCAATTACGTCACACCCACGCCCTCAATGAGCGTGGCGCAGTTGCATCCCGATACGGAAGAAGGCGATCTGGCGAAAGGATTTACCGTCCCGCGCGACACAGCCTTTTTCTCCGCCATTCCGGAAGGCGAAAGCACTGCCTGCCAGTTTCGCAGCAGCCAGGATGTAACGCTGTGGCCGCTCGCCATCGAAGAGGCGCGACTGACCGCCGCGCCACCGGATATGCCTGCCCTGCACCGCTACCTGCCGGCCAACATTCACGTCGCCGGGGCGCTGCGTATTACCCTGCGCACCTTTGGTGAACTAACGTTCAGTCAGCTTGCCGGACTGGACAGGCTGCCGTTTTATCTCTGCGGCGAGGAGCGTACGGCCTCACACCTGTTAGAACTTCTACATACCAGCGCCATCGCGCCCCTGGCTGGCATTCCGGGGCATTTTGACGGCGCGCTGGATGTGAATCTGCAACAGCCCGTTATGTACGAAGGCCTGGAGCCGGATCAGGGGCTGCTGCCGCTGGCGTGGAACGTGTTTCACGGTCATAACCTGCTGCATGAATATTTTGCCTGTCCGGAACGCTTCTATTTTTTCACCCCGACAGGCCTGTCTGCCGGATTACAGAAAATTGACGGTGGCGTGGCGGAGATTGTTATCCTGCTGAACCGCCTGCCGCCGGACTGGCTGATCCACCAGACAAATGCGGCACAGTTCAGCCTGTTCTGTACCCCGGTTATCAACCTGTTTCCCCGCGTCACCGCCCGGATCGATGTCACGCACAGCACGACGGAACAGCATCTGGTGGTGGACAGAACCCATCCGCTGGATTATGAGGTGTTCTCGGTCCAGGAAGTGGAAGGGCTGGAAACCGACACCACACGGAAGATGGCCTTTCGCCCGCTCTACCACACCCGCAATAATGATGAAGGCAATCACGGACGTTATTTTTCCCTGCGCCGGGAGCCCCGCCGCTTATCAGAAAACGCCCGCCGTTACGGCACCCGTACCCCCTATACGGGCTCGGAAGTGTTCCTGTCGCTGGTTGACCAGTATGAAGCGCCGTACCCGGAAAATCTGCGCCACATCACCATCACGGCCATGGTCACTAACCGCGATCTGCCCTGTCTTATTGCCCGCAATGGCCGGGACGATCTAACCGTGGATGCAGCCATCCCGGTGGCGGGCGTAGGGCTTATCCGCCCGCCACGCTCGCCGCAGCCCCCGATGGCTGAACGTGAGATGGCATGGCGGTTGATCCGCCAGTTATCTTTTAATTATCTGCCGCTGGCCGATCTGGATCACCGTACCGGCGGCCAGGCGTTGCGAGATCTGCTGAACCTGTTTATTCCTGCTCATGACAGTCCGCAATCGCGCCAGGTGCGCAGCCTGATTGGTTGTAAAACGACCCCGGTCACCCGCCGTCTGCCCGGTTCCGGACTACTGGTCTATGGGCGTGGCGTCAGTTGTGAACTGACGGTGGATGAAGAAGGTTTTTCCGGCATCAGTCCGTATCTGTTCGGCCTGGTGCTGGAACACTATATCGCCCGCCATGTTTCCATTAATACCTTCTCGCAGATGACGCTGCACAGCATGCAGCGCGGCAAAATTATGACCTGGCCTGTCAGGGCGGGACAGCGGGGAAGCGTATGAGCAACGATTTCACTCAGGCGCAGGCCCCCCCCTGGCGTTACGGTTTTCTGAACCTGATGCGCCGCGTGGATGTGCAGTTGTGTACCGTTCCGGCGGGCAACACCTGGCAACCACGGATGGAAAAATTTCGCCTCGGACAAACGCCCGCGCTGACCTTTGCGCCACGAGAAATCGCCAGTGTGGGCTGGCAGGAAGGGCGCCTGCACATCAGTCTGTACAGCCTCGTGCTGTGGGGGCCGAACGGTCCACTGCCGCTGCACTACACCGAACTGGCGCGTAACCGGACTGAAAGCCGACGCTGACCCGTTTTTCTGATCTTTTTCATCACCGCTGGCTGACGCAGTTTTACCAGGCATGGCGCAGCGCCCAGTCCGCTGGGGGCGGTCTGGATAAACCGCAACATGACCGCTTTGCCTTTTATGTCGCCAGCCTCAGCGGGCAGGATTTGCGGGAGAGCGCTGACAGCCCGTTGCCAGATCACGCTCGTCTGGCGGCATCGGCCCATCTGGTGCGTGAGTCCAGCAATCCGGACGGTCTGGCCACCACGCTGGCGCACTGAGGATAATTAAATGGAAATATTCCTGTCTGACCCAATTTCGGCGGAATGCCCCTGCGGCCCGGATCTGGAGTACGATCCGGAATACCTGCTGCTGTTCACCCGCGCCGCACCGCGTGAAGAAGCGCAATATGGCGATTTTGTCAGTACGCCGGAAAACATTAACTGGGCGGAGCTTGAGCGGGACGCCCATCGTCTGCTGATGCGCAGCAAAGATATCCGCATTCTGGTTGTCCTGCTGCGCTGCCGTATCCAGCAGGCCGGTGCCAGGGGACTGTCGGAGGCGCTCACGCTGCTGGAAACGTTGTGCTCCACGTACCCGGACGCCATCCATCCTCAACTGCTCGCGACTGAAGATATCACCGCCGAAGATGCTGCGGTGGCACGCAGTAACGCGCTGGCGGCGTTGCTGGACCACGAAGGTGTAATGGCGGATATTCGTGGCATTACACTGTCAAATAATGCTGCCATGCGCCTTCAGGTGCGGGATGTGGAGCGTTCGCTATCTGCATTACGCCCGGCGGATGCGCTGGCACCAGAATCGGTACGCCAGCAACTGGCAGACCTGGAAGCGCGCGGCACACTGCCGCTGGATGCCTTTCGCCAGGCAGCAGAGACCACTGAGCGGCTGCAACGCCATGCGCGTGAAACGCTGAATGACCAGGCACCGGACTTCTCCCGTCTGACGCAACTGCTGGCCCTGTTACCGGGAGCAGTGCAGAGCACCACGCCGGAGATCCTGCCACAACCACAGGCTGAGCAGCCGGAAAACGCCACCATCGTTCATACTGAACAGATGCAGGCAGAGCAGATTGCGCTACCGGTGCATATCGCGGAGGAAATATCACCGATGACCGGCGCAGAACCCCGGCAGATCCGCGACCGAAACGACGCGCTGGAACGCCTGCGTGTCATCCGTCGCTGGTTTGAGCACAGCGAACCGAGCAGCCCGACCATTCCTTTGCTGCGCCAGGCAGAACGCCTGGTCGGAAAACGCGTCTCGGAGGTAATAAATGAAATTCCAGTAGAACTGCTGGAGAAATGGGATGCGCTGGAGTAACAGAAGTGGCCAGAATTTATAATGTCTGGCCATTTTTTAAATCATATCCGTTTTACTTCGGAGTGAAAAATTCTCACTTCACCAAAACGACGAAAGCCCGAATCATTACTGATTCGGGCTTTCTGAATATTGGCGGAACGGACGGGACTCGAACCCGCGACCCCCTGCGTGACAGGCAGGTATTCTAACCGACTGAACTACCGCTCCGCGTTGTGTTCCGTTGGGAACGAGGCGAATATTACGGATTGCCTCGACCTTCGTCAACGATTTTTCTCATCTTTTGAATCGTTTGCTGCAAAAATCGCCCAAGTCGCTATTTTTAGCGCCTTTTACATGTATTTATGCCCGCCAGAGGCAGCTTCCGCCTTTTTTCTGCACCAGATCGAGACGGGCTTCATGTGCTGCCAGCTCTTCATCTGTCGCAAAAACAACGCGTAACTTACTTGCCTGACGTACAATGCGCTGAATTGTTGCTTCACCTTGTTGCTGCTGTGTCTCTCCTTCCATCGCAAAAGCCATCGACGTTTGACCACCGGTCATCGCCAGATAAACTTCCGCAAGGATCTGGGCATCGAGTAATGCCCCGTGCAGCGTTCGTTTACTGTTATCTATTTCGTAGCGGGCACATAGCGCATCGAGGCTGTTGCGTTTACCGGGAAACATTTTCCTCGCCACCGCAAGGCTATCGGTGACCTTACAGAAGGTATTGGTCTTCGGAATATCGCGCTTAAGCAACGAAAACTCGTAGTCCATAAAGCCTATATCGAACGCTGCGTTATGGATCACCAACTCCGCGCCGCGGATATAGTCCATAAACTCATCGGCTACTTCGGCAAACGTGGGCTTATCGAGCAAAAATTCATCAGCAATACCATGTACGCCAAAGGCTTCCGGATCCACCAGCCGATCGGGTTTGAGATAAACATGGAAGTTATTGCCCGTCAGGCGACGGTTCACTACTTCAACAGCACCAATCTCAATGATCTTGTGGCCTTCATAGTGTGCACCAATCTGGTTCATACCGGTGGTTTCGGTATCGAGAACGATCTGGCGTGTAATTGCAGTGCTCATAGCGGTCATTTATGTCAGACTTGTCGTTTTACAGTTCGATTCAATTACAGGAAGTCTACCAGAGATGCTTAAACAGGTAGAAATTTTCACCGATGGTTCGTGTCTGGGTAATCCTGGACCTGGGGGTTACGGCGCTATTTTACGCTATCGCGGACGCGAGAAAACCTTTAGCGCAGGCTACACCCGCACCACCAACAACCGTATGGAGTTGATGGCCGCTATTGTCGCGCTGGAGGCGTTAAAAGAACATTGCGAAGTCATTTTGAGTACCGACAGCCAGTATGTCCGCCAGGGTATCACCCAGTGGATCCATAACTGGAAAAAACGTGGCTGGAAAACAGCAGACAAAAAACCAGTAAAAAATGTCGATCTCTGGCAACGTCTTGATGCTGCATTGGGGCAGCATCAAATCAAATGGGAATGGGTTAAAGGCCATGCCGGACACCCGGAAAACGAACGCTGTGATGAACTGGCTCGTGCCGCGGCGATGAATCCCACACTGGAAGATACGGGCTACCAAGTCGAAGTTTAAGCCTGTGGTTTACGACATTGCCGGGTGGCTCCAACCGCCTGGCGAATTCGTGGCTTGTTTTTACTCTGTTTCATCGGATTTAGCGTTAAAGGAATAGTCCGTTTCCGGGCAACAATAAGTTGTAAGCAACCAAGCGCAGGAATATGCGCATTCAATAGTTTTCCTCCGTGTTTGTTCCACGGGAGAACGTGGAAACGGCTGGCGTGCAGCACTTCAAAATTCAACAAAGAGAGCCAGTCCAGTTGCCGCATCAGAGTAAACATCCGGCTATTATAGGGCGAGGTTTTGCGCAATACCGGCACAAGTTTGCGTAATCCCATTAAACTGATGGGGTTGAAGCCACTAATCACCAGCCAGCCATCATCAATCAGTACCCGATCGGCTTCACGTAATAAACGATGCGGATCGGTGCACCACGGCAAGGTATGTGCCAGTAGACAAATATCAACGGATTTATCGGCAAAAGGAAGATGAAGTGGATCCGCCTGCACCTGGACGGGCATTCCTTGCGCAGAAACATTCACTTGATGAGAAACCGCGCACGCTTCGCAATTGATTTCTGCGCTTAAATTGCCAATCTTAAGCAGATGAAAACCATACATTTTAGTGAACCACGGGTTGAGCTGGCGCTCCAGCGCCTTGCGATAAAGCTCTCCCCAGGGCAAATCGCCCCAGCAATCAGGAGCCACGACAGTTTGAGGGACTCTTGCCGGTTTCATCACAACCTTCCGTTTTACACTGAGAGGTAATCTATGAATCTTAACAGTATTCCCGCCTTTGATGACAATTACATCTGGGTTTTGAATGATGAGGCAGGTCGCTGCCTGATTGTCGATCCCGGAGACGCAGAGCCAGTATTAAACGCCATTACCGCCAATAACTGGCAACCGGAGGCCATATTTCTAACCCACCATCACCACGATCACGTTGGCGGCGTAAAAGAACTGGTGGAAAAGTTTCCGCAAATTGTAGTGTATGGTCCACAAGAGACACAAGATAAGGGAACAACACAGGTAGTCAAAGATGGCGAAACTGCCTTCGTTTTAGGGCATGAATTTAGTGTAATTACCACACCGGGTCACACTTTAGGACATATCTGTTACTTCAGTAAACCTTATCTATTTTGCGGCGACACGCTGTTTTCTGGTGGGTGTGGTCGGTTGTTTGAAGGGACAGCTTTACAAATGTATCAATCACTTAAAAAGCTAAGTGCGTTACCTGACGATACATTGGTATGTTGTGCTCATGAATATACGTTATCAAATATGAAGTTTGCTTTGAGTATTTTTCCGCACGATTTGTCCATAAATGATTATTATCGTAAAGTTAAGGAGTTACGGGCAAAAAATCAAATAACACTACCCGTAATTCTGAAAAATGAGCGGCAAATTAATGTTTTTTTAAGAACGGAAGATATTGATTTAATTAATGGAATTAATGAAGAAACATTATTGCAACAACCTGAAGAGCGTTTTGCATGGTTAAGGTCAAAGAAAGATAGGTTCTGATAAAACTTTCTTGTCATCGGCTCCGTTCGCCGTTATGATCGGTCGTCTTTTAAGCAACTATTGACACACACATGAAGGCAAAAGCGATATTACTCGCCTCTGTCCTGCTCGTGGGTTGCCAGAGTACCGGCAACGTTCAACAGCACGCACAGAGCCTTTCTGCAGCTGGTCAAGGGGAAGCAGCAAAGTTTACAAGTCAGGCACGATGGATGGACGATGGGACGTCTATCGCGCCAGATGGTGACTTGTGGGCTTTCATTGGCGACGAGCTAAAGATGGGAATTCCGGAAAATGACCGGATTCGCGAACAGAAACAGAAATATTTACGCAATAAGAGCTATCTCCACGATGTAACTTTACGGGCAGAGCCGTATATGTACTGGATAGCAGGGCAAGTTAAAAAACGTAACATGCCTATGGAACTGGTACTACTACCCATAGTGGAGAGCGCTTTTGATCCTCACGCAACGTCTGGCGCCAATGCCGCAGGCATCTGGCAGATCATTCCGAGCACGGGGCGCAATTATGGTTTGAAACAGACCCGCAATTATGACGCGCGTCGCGATGTTGTTGCTTCAACAACTGCCGCGCTGAATATGATGCAGCGTCTGAACAAAATGTTTGACGACGACTGGCTTCTGACCGTAGCGGCTTATAACAGCGGCGAAGGTCGGGTCATGAAGGCAATTAAAACGAACAAAGCGCGTGGGAAATCCACGGACTTCTGGTCGTTACCGTTGCCGCAGGAAACGAAGCAGTACGTGCCTAAAATGCTGGCATTGAGTGATATTCTCAAAAACAGCAAGCGTTATGGCGTACGTCTGCCAACGACCGATGAAAGCCGTGCTCTGGCGCGTGTGCACCTGAGTAGCCCGGTTGAAATGGCGAAGGTTGCAGATATGGCGGGGATTTCCGTCAGCAAGCTGAAGACATTCAACGCTGGCGTGAAAGGCTCCACGCTGGGCGCAAGTGGGCCGCAGTACGTGATGGTGCCAAAGAAGCATGCAGATCAACTGCGTGAATCTCTCGCTTCAGGCGAAATTGCTGCTGTACAGTCGACGCTGGTTGCCAACAATACGCCGCTTAACAGCCGTGTTTACACCGTACGCTCTGGCGACACGCTTTCAAGCATCGCTTCACGTCTCGGCGTAAGCACCAAAGATTTGCAGCAGTGGAACAAACTGCGCGGATCTAAGCTGAAGCCAGGCCAAAGTTTGACGATTGGTGCACAGCGACTGGCAAACAACAGCGATAGCATTACGTATCGTGTGCGCAAAGGCGATTCGCTTTCAAGCATTGCTAAACGCCACGGCGTGAACATCAAAGATGTGATGCGCTGGAACAGCGACACTGCGAATCTGCAACCAGGCGACAAGCTGACGTTGTTTGTGAAAAACAACAACATGCCAGATTCCTGACAAACCAGATAATAAAAAGGTACCGATTCCCCCGGTGCCTTTTTTATTTATGCCGCTTTATGTGCTTCTACCATGATGATATCACTGGTGAAAGAGCCGTCATTCTGCAAGGCAAAATACGTTCTCACCTCTGTCGATGCGCTCTGTTGGTAAATGCGAATAGCGTCTACTAACGCTTCTGGCGTACGCATTCTCGCGACCCATGAACAAAATTCCAGCGGTAACTTATCTGTAATTAAATTATCAACTATCAGATTGGCTTCATTGATTAACCTCAACCACTCACCGCTGGCGTAGTTTCGTACGTGAGAGGTATCGCGTAATGCTTCTACCGTCTGTAACCAGATGTCGCGCACTGGATGACCCGGAGACATTACGTCCATCACAATCATCCTACCGCCAGGTTTCAATATCCGGTTCACTTCACGCAGTGCTGCACCAACATCATGCCAGTGATGGGCAGAATAACGGCTGATAACAATATCAAATGCGTTATCGGCAAATGGCAGACTTTCGGCATATCCCTGGCGGGTGGTGATATTTTTCAGTTGCCGGGCTTCGGCAGCTTGTGCCACGACATCCAGCATTTGGGCAGATAAGTCATACGCCACCACCGCGCTCACGTTTTGCGCAGCAACAAAGCTGGCATGCCCTGCTCCGCAGCCCATATCAAGTGCACTTGCACCAGGATAATCAGCCAGACGCACCGCCAGGCGCTGTAAATCTCGTCCGGATGCATGTACGGTACTGGTCAGATATTCGCAGGCTTGAGAGCTAAACTGCTTTTCTACGTGGTCATGGTGGGATTGTGTTGTCATTGCGCTGTCCTTTTGTTGTTTGAGTATAAAAGGACAGCGCCAAACGTTGGTCTGCCCTGTGGCAGACCTGACATACCTTATTTATCAGGCTTGCCGGGACTGAATTCAACGAGTAGCGGATTGTGATCGGAAGCGCGCGTAACCAATACAGAAGCTTCGCTGACGTTCAGACCACGGTAGAAAACAAAATCGAGCGGGCGGCCAAACGCCCGACGGCGCTGATCATCGGTAAAACGCACCTGGCGCAGCGACATTTCCCGCGCAAAGCGATATAACGCGTTCATCCTTCTACGGCTCCAGGCATTGAAATCTCCCGCCATAATGACCGGGCCGCTGTGGTGAGCTATCTGATCACCAATAGGAAGTAACTGCTTACTATAGACATCCACGCCCAGACTGAAGTTGACGGCGTGTATATTAACCACCATCAACAGGCGGGTGTCAGGTAATGGATAGACCGTCACCAGTGCCGACTTCGCCAGACGCAAAATGGGTTCTCGTTCACGTAACGGGCAGCAATACACTGGATGCGCCGCCGAAAGGGTCATTACACCGGAAGGATGTTGTGGCAGCACGAAAGCGGGCACCTGATCGGCGGCAAGATAGTTAGCGGTCGCAAACTGTACTAACTCTGGCGTTGTCTGCGCTTCCTGCAATAACACCAGATGTGCATCTTTGCCGTAGTTCTTTAATACCGACAACCATTCAGCGCGTTGCTGTTTGTATATGTTCCACACCAGGATCCGAATACGCTCTTCGGTACTTAACGGTTCTCCAGGTGGTAATGCCTGGCCGATGCTCGCAAAAGACCCCGGCGGTAAGATCCTTTCCGCAGGTTGTCCGGCAACATAGCGCATGGCATAGGTGTTTTTTCGCACTTTTGACTTTGAAACCTCTATTACGTCAACCCTTCCGCACTCGGGAGGGTTCTACTGTTATAGGGATTTTAGCTCACTCTTTCAACGAGCAATTGTATATTGTTATGTAAGCAAGTGCTTACACCTGTCAGAAATTTGCTCATTATTGAGAACATTAAATCGGATGACATATCACGCATCCTGATGGTTTAATGACAAATAAATTCAAAATATCTCATCTATTTTGCAACAGGAGCAAAAATGAAAGCCACGTCGGAAGAACTCGCCATTTTTGTTTCGGTCGTCGAAAGCGGCAGCTTTAGCCGGGCAGCGGAACAATTAGGGCAAGCAAACTCAGCGGTAAGCCGGGCGGTGAAAAAGCTGGAAATGAAACTTGGCGTTAGCCTGCTTAATCGGACCACGCGGCAACTTAGCCTGACGGAAGAAGGCGAGCGTTATTTTCGTCGCGTACAGTCAATTTTGCAGGAGATGGCAGCGGCAGAATCAGAAATTATGGAGACGCGTAATACACCGCGTGGACTGTTACGGATCGATGCCGCAACTCCAGTGGTGCTGCACTTTCTGATGCCGTTAATTAAGCCTTTCCGTGAACGCTATCCGGAAGTCACTTTATCGCTAGTCTCCTCCGAAACGATTATTAATTTGATCGAAAGAAAAGTGGATGTCGCGATACGCGCTGGTACGTTAACGGACTCCAGCTTACGTGCCAGGCCGTTATTTAACAGTTATCGAAAAATTATCGCCTCCCCCGATTATATTTCCCGCTATGGGAAGCCAGAAACGATCGACGATTTAAAGCAACATGTTTGCCTGGGATTCACTGAACCCGCTTCCCTCAATACCTGGCCGATAGCCTGTAGTGATGGACAATTACATGAGGTGAAGTACGGTTTGTCATCCAATAGTGGGGAAACACTGAAACAGCTTTGCCTGAGTGGCAACGGGATTGCGTGTTTGTCCGACTACATGATCGACAAAGAAATCGCTCGCGGAGAATTGGTGGAGTTAATGGCAGATAAAGTGTTGCCAGTGGAAATGCCATTCAGTGCCGTCTATTACAGCGACCGTGCGGTAAGTACGCGCATCCGGGCTTTTATCGATTTCCTTAGCGAGCATGTAAAAACAGCTCCCGGAGGAGTAATGCCGATCAGTTAAGGATCAGTTGACCGATCCAGTGGCTGTGTAAGAATCCGGAAACGCTCACTTGTTTC
>NZ_JBDYCV010000098.1:0-13097 GCF_040495915.1 Shigella sp. FJ200513
CTTCAGGGAAAAATATCATCAGATGGCTGCTTAAAAAAAGAACAAATGGTAGTGTCCGCTATTGCCAGTACACCTCATTCATTGAGAAAACTGATGCTACTGTGTCAACGATCCGTTATCAGTGCAGGAAAATGCCTGTTAGCGTAAAAGCAAAACACAAATCTATCCATGCAAGCATTCACCGCCGGTTTACTGGCGGTTTTTTTCGCCGTCATAAAAATCAGGCCCCTTGTACACAACTGTAACAAGGGGCCGGTTAGGTGAGGGATTATCTCCGTTCATTAGTCATCCCATTTGTGGCTGAAATACGCGGCCAGAAAACCAGAAAATAAAATTATTCCCAGTACGGCCATAAAAACATTCATATTACCCAGCATTATTTGCCTCCGTTTATGGTGTGGTGTGTTTCCTCGCTTACCTTAATTTTCATCTCAATGAGAAAGATATTAGCAGAGATAACCTAAACGAAGGCTGAATTAAATTTTTATTGTGTTCGACTTAAATCAACAAAGCGCGGGCTGCCCCCACGGTCTTGCACGAATCCCTTTTAACATCAGCACCCACGCAGCAATGATCACCAACGCTAAGATGACAAACAGCGAGGAAGGCGGCAGGCTGGTTAGCACTACGCCACTCACTAATGGGTTAATCGCGGCACCAAGCCAGCCTAAAGACTGGGCGGAAAAATAGCTGGCTTTCATTCCTGGCGGCGCAATATGGTCAATCAACATATACTCGCCCGGCGCATAAATGATTTCACCGACAGTAAATACCGCAGCTGACATACCCCACAATAGCAGGTTGTTGCCGGAAAAAATAAAACCGACCAGTCCGATGACGAAACAGAGGGTGCCTGCTGTCATCAGCGCGCGGATGTTAGCTGGGTTAAGTCGGCGGCCCACGGAATATTGCAACGTAACCACCATGGCAGCATTCACCGGAAGAACAACCGCGACCACCTTTTCGGCAAAATCCCCATCAGCAATCACCATCACATATTGTGAAATGCATGAAGCAAATGCGCCGCTTACAAAAGAAGCCAGAAAACCAGAGCAGGTAAACCACAACAGTGCTTTATCTTGTAATAAAACTTTCGGCGACCAGACACTGCCTGTTTCCGTGGCGATGATTTTCTCGCTGCGCTTTACCCATATTTGAATGAAAAGCATGGGAAACGCGGAACAGATAGCTGCCAGCCAAAAGGGCAGATTGATGCTCTGCATCACCAACAGCGTGCCGAGCGGCGGACCGATGGTCCAGCCAATGTTTAGCATGGTGTAGTTGATTGAGAAGATTTTCGTTTTGCTGGTGGACGAAAGATTGTCGGCAAACCAGGCTTTCAGCACGGTAGCAAAAACAGAATAGGCGCAGTTAATGAGGGCAAAAAAGAGCACAACCAGCGTCACGTTATTCACTAAAGGAATGGCAATAAAACCGCTGGCGAAGGCGGTAATTGCCAGTAACATATAGCGTTTCTTGTCGAACTTATCCGCCAGGATACCAAAACCGAGGCTAAAAACGACGCCAATAGTGAGCGCAATTGTCATCGCATAACCGATTAGATCGACACTCAGGCTGTACTGGCGACTCAAGTAAATGGTCATAAATGGCAGCGTAGCCATGCTATTTCTTTACATCTCTAAAATAAAACATAACGAAACGCACTGCCGGACAGACAAATGAACTTATCCCTACGACGCTCTACCAGCGCCCTTCTTGCCTCGTCGTTGTTATTAACCATCGGACGCATGGCAAAAATCCGAAGTATAGCGACTTATTTGCGCATTAATGCCGTCGTAACCGGCGACTAACGAATCAACTGTTAAAGAAAAGTAAATTCAGCTAAGTTGATTGCTTACAAAAGATGAAATTCAGAGGCGGTAGAATGTCGCGAAAAGATGGGGTGTTGGCGCTACTGGTAGTGGTCGTATGGGGGCTAAATTTTGTGGTCATCAAAGTGGGGCTTCATAACATGCCACCGCTGATGCTGGCCGGTTTGCGCTTTATGCTGGTCGCTTTTCCGGCCATCTTTTTTGTTGCACGACCGAAAGTACCACTGAATTTGCTCTTGGGGTATGGATTAACCATCAGTTTTGCGCAGTTTGCCTTTCTGTTCTGCGCCATTAACTTTGGTATGCCTGCTGGACTGGCTTCGCTGGTGTTACAGGCACAGGCGTTTTTTACTATCGTGCTTGGCGCGTTTACTTTCGGGGAGCGACTGCATGGCAAACAATTGGCGGGGATCGCCTTAGCGATTTTTGGCGTACTGGTGTTAATCGAAGATAGTCTGAACGGTCAGCATGTGGCGATGCTCGGCTTTATGTTGACCCTGGCTGCAGCATTTAGTTGGGCGTGTGGCAACATCTTCAATAAAAAGATCATGTCGCACTCAACGCGTCCGGCGGTGATGTCGCTGGTAATCTGGAGCGCTTTAATCCCAATCATTCCCTTCTTTGTTGTCTCGCTGATTCTCGATGGTTCCGCATCCATGATTCACAGTCTGGTTACTATTGATATGACCACCATCTTGTCGCTGATGTATCTGGCGTTTGTGGCGACAATTGTTGGTTATGGGATCTGGGGGACGTTACTGGGACGCTATGAAACCTGGCGGGTTGCACCGTTATCGTTACTGGTGCCCGTAGTCGGACTGGCAAGTGCGGCACTATTGTTGGATGAACGCTTAACGGGTCTGCAATTTTTAGGTGCGGTGCTCATTATGACCGGGCTGTATATCAATGTATTTGGCTTGCGGTGGCGTAAAGCGGTAAAGGTGGGAAGTTAATAAGCCCCGAGATGTCGGGGCCAGAACAAACTACATAGCGTGTTGATTATAATAGGGCACGCCGAGCGCATCCGACTTATCACTGCCAGTACCCATGTGATTTAAATCAAACGGTGGTTGTTCCTGCGATGGGGGAACAACCACGACATTGGCACAAGAAGTAACAACTGGCTGCGTGGTTTGTTCCGCAACGCTCTGCGCGGAAAAGAGAATAAGCGCAGCTGCTATTGCGGATGAAAGTGGTTTCATGATTGCCTCAGTGACGTTGTCACGTTATCAACTAGCTGTTGTAATGATTTAATGGATGTAAAAAGCGCGATTCGCCCTGCATATTGGTCATCCGGTATTTATGCGGCGGAACATCAAAGTAATTTTTGAAGGTTCGGGTCAGAGTTTGTTGCGACTCGAAGCCATATCGTTCTGCCAGATAGAGTATCGGCTCGTTACTTTCCTTCAGCTTTTGCGCGATTTCCGTCATCTTACGGCTGCGGATGTATTGGCCTAATGAATGACCGGTTTCTTTTTTAAACATCCGTTGCAGGTGCCATTTGGAGTAACCCGAACGCTCTGACACTTTCTCCAGTGACAGTGGCGATTCCAGGTTGTCCTCGATCCAGTCCAAAATGCTATGAATGGTAATAGCGTCAGTATTGCGTCTGGACATCGTCATACCTCTTTTTTGTTTACGGCAGGACTTTCTTAAGCAAATGCTCAAGTGTTGCAACTTCGTCCGCCGTCAGGTTTTTTGTTAATTCTTGATGCAGGTCCTGGCCAACTAATTGATGGCATTGTTCGCATATTGCCGCGCCGCTGGTGGTAAGTTTTACCAGTACGCCGCGCTTATCATTCGGGTTCGGCAACCTTTCAACCCAGCCTTTACAGACCAGGCGATCCAGCATACGGGTCAGTGCTCCCAGGTCGACCGACAACACTTTTTTCAGTTCAACCGGAGTAATACACGCCGCGCAGCGGATAGAGCAGAGCACCTTAAACTGTGCCGCGGTAATATCCAGCGGAGACAGATACTCGTTAAGCAGACGATCTTTCTTCTGATTAACCATATGGATTAAGCGACCCAATGGAATAATTTCATTGAACAGATCGCTGGTACTTTTCACATTAGTTGCCTTGGCAAGTAATTAGTTGTAGGGGGTAATATTGCCCAGGCAAGTATAAGTCAAATGAATTGACCGATGCCACGTTTTGCTAAATCGGTTCAAGTTTTGGTCAATGCGATGCAAGGTTAGCTAAAGAGTGACACTTTATCCTTGTTTACCCCTTATACTTTTCGCTGATAACCCAGATACACAGGATAACAACCACCAATGTTAGATTTGTTTAAAGCAATTGGCCTGGGGCTGGTGGTGTTGCTGCCGTTAGCTAACCCATTAACAACTGTCGCGCTATTTCTTGGCCTGGCAGGCAACATGAACAGTGCCGAACGTAATCGTCAGTCGTTGATGGCCTCGGTGTACGTATTTGCCATCATGATGGTGGCGTATTACGCTGGGCAACTGGTGATGGATACATTTGGCATTTCGATTCCCGGTCTGCGAATTGCAGGCGGCTTAATCGTCGCGTTTATCGGTTTTCGGATGCTTTTTCCGCAACAGAAAGCGATTGATTCACCGGAGGCGAAAAGCAAGTCGGAAGAGCTGGAAGATGAACCCAGTGCCAATATTGCCTTTGTACCACTGGCAATGCCAAGTACCGCCGGTCCGGGAACCATAGCGATGATTATTAGCTCGGCGTCCACAGTGCGTCAGAGTTCAACCTTCGCTGATTGGGTACTGATGGTTGCGCCGCCGCTGATCTTTTTCCTGGTGGCGGTTATTTTGTGGGGAAGCCTACGCAGCTCCGGCGCAATTATGCGGCTGGTGGGCAAGGGTGGCATTGAAGCGATCTCCCGCCTGATGGGGTTCCTGCTGGTATGTATGGGTGTGCAGTTTATTATTAACGGCATCCTGGAAATCATTAAAACGTACCATTAAAAAAGGCCCGAATGGGCCTTTCAACTATTGCGTCTGTTCTTCGAGTGTCACTGGCCAGCGGCGAAATATAATGATTGACCATATTAACGCAGCAAAAGCAGGCACCGCGCCCACATAACCAATCATCGACATTGACCAGTGCAAACTCACCTGATTACCTACCAACGCACCCGCCCCGATTCCAATATTAAATATGCCGGAGAATAGCGCCATCGCGACGTCGGTAGCATCTGGTGCCAGCGCCAGCACTTTAACCTGCATACCAAGCCCGATGATCATCATCGCGATCCCCCAGAAAATACTCAGCACCCCGAGGTGTATTTCACTGTTCGCCGCAGGTAGCAGCAGTGCCAGACACACCAGCAACAGCGCAATCGCCGTACTTACCAACGCAGACGCATATTGATTACCCAGTTTACCGAAAATCACGCTGCCAATAATGCCCGCACCACCGAGTAATAACAGTAATGCCGTGGCAAAGTTGGCGCTGAATCCCGCAATGTTTTGCACAAAAGGCTCGATATAGCTGTATGCCGTGTAATGGGCGGTGACAACCACCACAGTTAACAAATAAATGCTCATCAATGCCGGGCGGCGGAACAATAGCGGGAGGCTTTTCAATGAACCGGAATGCTCACTAGGCAGTAAGGGAAGTAACTTAATCAGGCACAAAAGGGTAACAAGCGCCCCAATACCAATCGCGAAGAAGGTCATTCGCCAGCCGAAATACTGCCCCACAATGCGCCCGAGCGGTAAACCTAAGACCATCGCCAGTGCTGTACCGGTGGCAATTAAACTCAAGGCCTGTGCCCGCTTCCCGGCCGGAGCCATACGGATCGCCAGAGACGCCGTAATCGACCAGAAAATCGCATGTGCAAAAGCCACACCAATGCGACTGATCACCAGAACGGTAAAGCTCCACGATAAAAACGACAGTACGTGGCTGGCAATAAACACCACAAACAGGCAGATCAGTAATTTGCGCCGTTCAACCTGACTGGTCATTAACATAAAAGGCAATGACATTAGCGCTACTACCCATGCGTAAATGGTCAACATGATGCCGACCTGAGCGGTTTGCATGTGAAAACTTTGCGCAATGTCAGAGAGCAGGCCAACAGGGACAAATTCGGTGGTGTTGAAGATGAAGGCGGCGACTGCCAGCGTAACGACCCGTAGCCACGCCACTTTGCGGGAAACAGTGTTTGTTGTCATAACAGATTATCGGGTGAGTTGCGAAAAAGTGATGAAATGATCTTAAAACGGTTAATGATGTGAATACAATGCATTTGTGATCTGGATCGCGTTTTCCGTTTCTCTGACGCTGATTCTGTTCCGAGTCAGAGAGTCGGTAACATCACGGTTTAATGACGTTCAGGGAGGTCTGGCGTTTTGGCGGTTGCGGGTATAGGTGGTCTGACAGGGGAGCGAGGCCTGTTTTTCACCAGGTCTTCGTGAGTAACTTTTGGCGGCGTTTCATTTTTTACAAACAGTTTGAGGGTCCTGCGCGCCATATGTTTGATAATTTTATCATCACTTAATGATGCTGGCATCAACACGTCATTCAGATCACTTTCATTGGGATTCATAAATTGGTGATAGTGCAATAACATATTGGCGAAAAATAAAAACAAGTCCTGAAAATGAGGAGATTCTTGTTCTGCTAAAAGGGATAAGAAGCAGATGCAGACTTCGGGTTGTACATGTTTGTTAGAACCTAATGAATCCATCAGGCTTTGCAATAAATCCTCTTTTAATTCGCTGTCCGTTATGTCGAGAATGGCGGTGATCAAGTTAGGATCTTTATTGACGAACCATCTGTGAACCTCAGAGTTATTCCATAATCGGGGGAGTATGACAAAATTACCGCGAGAGATAAAATTCAGGACAAGCAAATCAAACTGGCGTAAGTAATCTGCAGCGGTATGGTGATCCGGAGGCAGGGGTTCAATATGTGGTGTATGCGCTCTTTTGATGGGGGCGCCAAGGTTGATCATTGGAAATTGTTCAATAAAATCATTCATAAACAGAAAGAGCACACGCTCGACGCCGGTCTGAAATACGCGCCCCATAGTGACAGGCTTTGGGTTGGGAGCGCAAAAAATATTAATTTCTCCATCATGGCGAAAATTATCTAAATAAATAGGGCTTAAATTTATTACTACCTGAAATTCAATATTTTCTTTGTGTCTTCCATTCTTGACAGGATAAGTGAGTTTAAAGTGAACCTTTTCATTGTATAGTGTGTCGTTACCCCGAAAAGAAGTCCTCTGAATATATGATAAGTTATCAAGGTTGTTAAATATCTTTTTTGTGGCTGAGTTGGTGTTTAAAGACGTGCGCCACTCTTCATCACATATTATGGTACTGAGTGCATCAATAAAATCCTTTAAAACTTCTTTTACTTGAGGTGCAATATTACGAGCGGGAAAATCATCAGGAAGAGATATGTAATTGCAGATGCTTACTGGCGTAACCATATTTGCCCCATATAGTCATAAGTCATCGGAACATCACTATATAGGGCATTTGAGCTGCAAGAACTATCAAAGGCAGGTGATGCGTGGCGCTGTTCCCATCATTCTTGCAGGTAACGGCTACTTACTTAAACATGCGCCGAATGTGATGGGCTGTGCTCAGCTCATTGCCCAAGTGTTTAAAGATGCGGGAATCCCGCAAGGCGTATATGGCTGGCTGAATGCCGACAACGACGGTGTCAGTCAGATGATTAAAGACTCGCGCATTGCTGCTGTCACGGTGACCGGAAGTGTTCGTGCTGGAGCGGCACTGAAAAAATGCGTACTGGAACTGGGCGGTTCGGATCCATTTATTGTGCTTAACGATGCCGATCTGGAACTGGCGGTTAAAGCGGCGGTAGCCGGACGTTATCAGAATACCGGACAGGTTTGTGCAGCGGCAAAACGCTTTATTATCGAAGAGGGAATTGCTTCGGCATTTACCGAACGTTTTGTGTCAGCTGCGGCAGCCTTGAAAATGGGCGATCCCCGTGATGAAGAGAACGCTCTCGGACCAATGGCTCGTTTTGATTTACGTGATGAGCTGCATCATCAGGTGGAGAAAACCCTGGCGCAGGGTGCGCGTTTGTTACTGGGCGGGGAAAAGATGGCTGGAGCAGGTAACTACTATCCGCCAACGGTTCTGGCGAATGTTACCCCAGAAATGACCGCGTTTCGGGAAGAAATGTTTGGCCCCGTTGCTGCAATCACCATTGCGAAAGATGCAGAACATGCGCTGGAACTGGCTAATGATAGTGAGTTCGGCCTTTCAGCGACCATTTTTACCACCGACGAAACACAGGCCAGACAGATGGCGGCACGTCTGGAATGCGGTGGGGTGTTTATCAATGGTTATTGTGCCAGCGACGCGCGAGTGGCCTTTGGTGGCGTGAAAAAGAGTGGCTTTGGTCGTGAGCTTTCCCATTTCGGCTTACACGAATTCTGTAATATCCAGACAGTGTGGAAAGACCGGATCTGACGCGACATATTCAGCTCTGATATACTCGCAGGTCTTTTCAGACCTGCGGTCCAGGAGTAGAAAGTGGCAGTCGCCATGGATAATGCAATTTTAGAAAACATCTTGCGGCAAGTGCGGCCGCTCATTGGTCAGGGTAAAGTCGCGGATTATATTCCGGCGCTGGCTACAGTAGACGGTTCCCGATTGGGGATTGCTATCTGTACCGTTGACGGACAGCTTTTTCAGGCCGGAGACGCGCAAGAACGTTTTTCCATTCAGTCTATTTCCAAAGTGCTGAGTCTCGTTGTCGCCATGCGTCATTACTCCGAAGAGGAAATCTGGCAACGCGTCGGCAAAGATCCGTCTGGATCACCGTTCAATTCTTTAGTGCAACTGGAAATGGAACAGGGTATTCCGCGTAATCCGTTCATTAATACCGGTGCGCTGGTGGTCTGCGATATGTTGCAAGGGCGACTAAGCGCACCACGGCAACGTATGCTGGAAGTCGTGCGCGGCTTAAGCGGTGTGTCTGATATTTCATACGATACGGTGGTAGCGCGTTCCGAATTTGAACATTCCGCGCGAAATGCGGCTATCGCCTGGCTGATGAAGTCGTTTGGCAATTTCCATCATGACGTGACAACCGTTCTGCAAAACTACTTTCATTACTGCGCTCTGAAAATGAGCTGTGTAGAGCTGGCCCGGACGTTTGTCTTTCTGGCTAATCAGGGGAAAGCTATTCATATTGATGAACCTGTGGTGACGCCAATGCAGGCGCGGCAAATTAACGCGCTGATGGCGACCAGTGGTATGTACCAGAACGCGGGGGAGTTTGCCTGGCGGGTGGGACTACCGGCGAAATCTGGCGTTGGTGGCGGTATTGTGGCGATTGTTCCGCATGAAATGGCCATCGCAGTCTGGAGTCCGGAACTGGATGATGCAGGTAACTCGCTTGCGGGTATCGCCGTCCTTGAACAATTGACGAAACAGTTAGGGCGTTCGGTTTATTAATGCAGTCTCTCGATCCACTCTTCGCGCGTTTATCCCGTTCAAAATTTCGCTCTCGCTTTCGTCTGGGCATGAAAGAGCGTCAGTATTGCCTGGAGAAAGGCGCGCCAGTCATCGAACAACATGCGGCGGATTTTGTCGCTAAACGTCTTGCTCCGGCATTACCGGCTAATGACGGTAAGCAAACCCCCATGCGCGGGCATCCGGTGTTTATCGCTCAGCACGCCACCGCGACCTGCTGTCGCGGTTGTCTGGCTAAGTGGCATAACATTCCGCAGGGTGTTTCGTTAAGCGAAGAACAACAACGTTATATCGTGGCGGTAATCTATCACTGGCTGGTTGTATAGATGAATCAGCCATGAGAATTGCGGAAAACGATAAAATAGCATTCCCAGGGTACCTTTATTTGCCGCCGCTGTTAGCGAACATGCTATCCTTTATGAGAATTTACTTATCACGTTGAGATAATTGCCACCCGCAATTGTATGGACAGATAATTAATGCATGTACACCCCATTTCAACTTTCCGTTTGTTCCAGGAAGGTCATCTGCTACGTAATAGCATCGCTATTTTTGCGCTAACCACGCTGTTCTATTTTATTGGTGCAGAGTTACGGCTGGTTCACGAACTTTCTCTTTTCTGGCCGCTGAATGGCGTAATGGCGGGGGTGTTTGCCCGCTATGTCTGGCTTAATCGACTGCATTACTATGCGATCAGTTATGTGGCGATGCTGGTTTATGATGCCATAACCACCGAATGGGGACTGGTTTCACTGGTTATCAATTTCTCCAATATGATGTTTATTGTTACCGTCGCCTTACTGGTCGTGCGGGATAAGCGTCTGGGGAAAAATAAGTATGAGCCAGTAAGTGCTTTACGGCTATTTAATTACTGTCTGATTGCCGCATTATTATGCGCTATTGTCGGGGCGATTGGTTCGGTCAGTATTGATAGTCTGGATTTCTGGCCTTTGCTTGCGGACTGGTTCAGTGAGCAATTCTCAACGGGCGTGTTGATCGTGCCTTGTATGCTGACGTTGGCTATTCCTGGAGTGCTGCCGCGCTTTAAAGCAGAACAGATGATGCCCGCCATCGCGTTTATTGTGTCGGTTATTGCCTCGGTAGTCATTGGCGGAGCGGGGAGTCTGGCGTTCCCGCTGCCTGCATTAATCTGGTGTGCAGTGCGCTATACGCCGCAGGTAACATGTCTGTTGACCTTTGTCACCGGTGCGGTGGAAATCGTACTGGTGGCAAATTCGGTGATTGATATCTCGGTCGGTTCGCCGTTCTCCATTCCGGAAATGTTCTCCGCACGTCTCGGTATTGCCACGATGGCGATATGCCCAATTATGGTTTCTTTTAGCGTGGCAGCGATCAATTTGCTAATGAAGCAAGTTGCGCTGCGAGCCGACTTTGATTTTCTGACTCAGGTTTACTCACGGTCCGGTCTTTATGAGGCGCTGAAAAGTCCATCGCTGAAACAGACACAACATCTGACGGTCATGCTGCTTGATATCGACTATTTCAAAAGCATTAACGATAACTATGGACATGAATGTGGCGATAAAGTGTTAAGCGTGTTTGCCCGGCATATTCAGAAGATTGTCGGTGATAAGGGGCTGGTGGCGCGCATGGGCGGCGAAGAATTTGCTGTTGCAGTGCCGTCGGTGAATCCTGTCGATGGTCTGCTAATGGCGGAAAAAATCCGTAAAGGCGTTGAACTGCAACCATTCACCTGGCAACAAAAAACGCTTTATCTCACGGTAAGTATTGGCGTCGGTAGTGGTCGCGCATCGTACCGAACGCTGACCGATGATTTTAATAAATTGATGGTCGAAGCCGATACGTGTCTGTATCGCTCGAAGAAAGATGGGCGCAACCGTACCAGCACTATGCGTTACGGTGAGGAAGTTGTCTGACATCTTTATTCATTCCGCGCGATTTGAATGCAATGTGTTCTACCACTTTATGATCCAGGAAAAGGCGTATTTCCTCGATTAAACCATGATCCGCGCCACACTTTTCTCATAAAACTGCTCATTAATCATCAGGAGTTGATCAAAACAGGGGTTCGGCGTATTAAAGTTTGCTAACCTGTCGCACCAATTCAAACGGGTTGTATGACTAATCAGAAGGGAACCCATTGTGAAAACACTAAATCGTCGCGATTTTCCCGGTGCACAGTATCCAGAACGTATCATTCAGTTTGGTGAAGGTAACTTCCTGCGCGCCTTTGTTGACTGGCAAATCGATCTCCTGAATGAGCACACCGATCTGAATTCTGGCGTGGTCGTTGTTCGTCCGATTGAAACTTCATTCCCGCCGTCACTGAGCACGCAGGATGGTCTGTACACCACCATTATCCGTGGCCTGAATGAGAAGGGGGAAGCGGTCAGCGACGCGCGTCTGATTCGCTCGGTTAATCGTGAAATCAGCGTCTACAGTGAATACGATGAATTCCTGAAACTGGCGCACAACCCGGAAATGCGCTTTGTTTTCTCTAACACCACCGAAGCGGGTATCAGCTACCATGCGGGCGATAAATTCGATGACGCGCCAGCGGTAAGCTATCCGGCAAAACTGACCCGTCTGCTGTTCGAACGCTTTAGCCATTTCAACGGTGCGCTGGATAAAGGTTGGATCATCATTCCGTGTGAGTTGATTGACTACAATGGCGACGCGTTGCGTGAACTGGTGCTGCGCTATGCGCAAGAGTGGGCACTGCCAGAAGCATTTATTCAATGGCTGGATCAGGCTAACAGCTTCTGTTCTACGCTGGTGGACCGTATCGTTACCGGTTATCCGCGCGATGAAGTGGCTAAACTGGAAGAAGAACTGGGTTATCACGATGGTTTCCTCGACACCGCTGAACACTTTTACCTGTTTGTGATTCAGGGGCCGAAATCCTTAGCGACTGAGCTGCGCCTGGACAAATATCCGCTCAACGTGCTGATTGTTGACGATATTAAACCGTATAAAGAACGCAAAGTGGCAATCCTCAACGGTGCGCACACCGCGCTGGTGCCGGTGGCGTTCCAGGCAGGGCTGGATACCGTAGGTGAAGCGATGAACGATGCTGAAATTTGCGCATTCGTTGAAAAAGCCATCTACGAAGAAATTATTCCGGTACTGGATTTGCCTCGTGATGAACTGGAATCTTTCGCCAGTGCAGTCACCGGGCGTTTCCGTAACCCGTACATTAAGCATCAGCTGCTGTCTATCGCGCTCAACGGTATGACCAAGTTCCGCACCCGCATCCTGCCGCAGCTGCTGGCAGGGCAGAAGGCAAATGGCACACTTCCGGCGCGCCTTACTTTCGCATTAGCGGCATTGATTGCGTTCTATCGTGGTGAGCGTAACGGAGAAACATATCCGGTACAGGACGATGCACACTGGCTGGAACGTTATCAGCAACTCTGGAGCCAGCATCGTGACCGTGTTATCGGTACCCAGGAACTGGTAGCGATTGTGTTGGCAGAAAAAGACCACTGGGAGCAGGACCTGACGCAAGTGCCTGGTCTGGTCGAGCAGGTTGCTAATGACCTGGATGCGATTCTTGAAAAAGGGATGCGCGAAGCTGTACGTCCGTTGTGCTAATAACACCGTTACTTCTGAACCCGGTTTCGACCGGGTTTCTTATTTCACTATGTTAGTTACAACATCCTATATTCCTTTATCATTAACAGGTGTCACATGCAGCGCCTGTTAATGTTGTAAGCTTGACATATAGGAAATTGAAAAACTAAGCGATACCCCTGTCCGCGCCTTATGCCACGTGAGCTTTTCTGCTTTTCCCTCCACTCCGGTGTTTTCTCTCTCTGCATGGTCGATTCTTATAC
>NZ_JBDYCV010000099.1:0-12857 GCF_040495915.1 Shigella sp. FJ200513
GCTGATGTCCGGCAGTGCTTTTGCCGTTACGCACCACGCCTTCAGTAGCGGAGCAGGAAGGACATCTGATGGAAATGAAAGCCACGCAAGCACCTTAAAATCACCATCATACACTAAATCAGTAAGTTGGCAGCATTACCTAAAAATGATGAATAATAATATCACGACTCTCATGGCAAGCACTCCCCTGACATCACAAATAAACTGAGCAAATCAAATTTCATTTAGGAATAGCCATATTTACAACGTAATAAAAATAAGATAAAGGCATTGCCGCCAATAAAAAAACACCACCTGATACAGGTGGTGAAAATGTAAAAACAATCGTCTTAAATAGAGCAAGTTGATTCAATCCAGAGGAGGTGATTTTAAATTTTACAGATTAAAAATATATACCTTTTACGTTTCAAATAATTTCCTTTGGTTATTCTTTGTGTTTTTTATTTCAGTAATATATATTCTCTGAGAATAAATACACTATAAAATAACCACAACGGCAATAGCGTTAATTCGCTAACAAAACAGCGAGTTAACACCAGAATGTCGGATGCAGAACCGTACCAAAATGACTTAATAACGACATATACAAACGGCTGACGGGAAAACGTCATGGTTATTTCACAATTGACGCCAAATCCTGCGCACAAGCCCATGCACTCGACCACGCCCACTGGAAGTTATAGCCCCCCAGCCAGCCGGTAACGTCCATCACTTCACCGATGAAGTACAGCCCAGGCACTTTGCGCGCTTCCATCGTCCGTGAAGAAAGTTCGTTGGTGTCCACGCCGCCGAGCGTCACTTCGGCAGTGCGATAGCCTTCAGTGCCGTTGGGTTGTACGCGCCAGTCGGTCAATGTGCTAATCAGTGCCTGTTGGTCACACACGTTGAGCTGTTTTAGCGAAACATCCGGGATTTGCCCGAGTTGCTGTAAGCGTTCAACCAACCGCTTCGGTAGATGAACCGCCAGTGTGTTTTTCAGGCTTTGATTCGGATGTGCGTTACGCTGCTCATTCAGGAAGGTTTCGAGGTCCACATCCGGTAGCAGATTGATACTGACAAATTCACCCGGTTGCCAGTAGCTTGAAATCTGCAACACCGCCGGTCCAGATAAGCCGCGGTGGGTGAAGAGTAAGTTCTCACGGAAAACGGTGCCGTTTTCAGCGGTAATCACGGAAGGCACCGCCACGCCCGCCAGCACCTGTAACTCTTCGAGCAACGGTTTATGCAGAGTGAATGGCACCAGACCCGCGCGGGTCGGCAGCACGTTGAGGCCAAATTGTTCGGCAATCTTATAACCAAACGGCGATGCGCCCAGCCCCGGCATTGACAGCCCACCGGTCGCGATGACCAGCTTTTCGCAACCGACAGTCATGCCGTTCAGATCAAGCGTGAAGCCTGTTTCATCCTTCGCCACACTCAGCACTTCGCTACGCAATCTGAAGGTTACATTGCCCTTCTCGCACTCATCCACCAGCATGTCGACAATCTGCTGCGCGGAGTCATCGCAGAAGAGTTGCCCTAACGTTTTCTCGTGCCAGGCGATACCGTGTTTATTGACCAGATCAATGAAATCCCACTGGGTAAAACGTGCGAGTGCAGACTTACAAAAATGCGGATTCTGGCTCAGATAAGCGCCTGGTTCGACATAAAGGTTGGTAAAGTTGCAGCGCCCACCGCCAGACATAAGGATTTTGCGCCCTAGTATTTTACCATTATCGATCAGCAGAACCCGGCGTCCTACCTGACCTGCCAGCGCAGAACAGAACATACCCGCCGCACCAGCGCCTATAATAATGGCATCAAACCTTTCCACGTTGCGCTCCTCTTAGAAAAAACGGGCGTGAATTGTAAAGATTCCTCAGTGGTCGCACCAGCATCAATATTACTAAAAGGAAGTATTTGCCTGAATTATATAAGATAATTATTTTTTGAGTGAAATCCATACAGGAGGCAAATCAAAAAAAGTCTATATTTCACTTTGCCCGCGCCGCGAAAGTCACTGATAATGCGCCGCGTTCATGTCCTCAAAATGGCGTAACGTCCTATGCTACATTTGTTTGCTGGCCTGGATTTGCATACCGGGCTGTTATTATTGCTTGCACTGGCTTTTGTGCTGTTCTACGAAGCCATCAATGGTTTCCATGACACAGCCAACGCCGTGGCAACCGTTATCTATACCCGCGCGATGCGTTCTCAGCTCGCCGTGGTTATGGCGGCGGTGTTCAACTTTTTGGGTGTTTTGCTGGGTGGTCTGAGTGTTGCCTATGCCATTGTGCATATGCTGCCGACGGATCTGCTGCTTAATATGGGATCGTCTCATGGCCTTGCCATGGTGTTCTCTATGTTGCTGGCGGCGATTATCTGGAACCTGGGTACCTGGTACTTTGGTTTACCTGCATCCAGCTCTCATACGCTGATTGGCGCGATCATCGGGATTGGTTTAACCAATGCGTTGATGACCGGGACGTCAGTGGTGGATGCACTCAATATCCCGAAAGTATTAAGTATTTTCGGTTCTCTGATCGTTTCCCCTATTGTCGGCCTGGTGTTTGCTGGCGGTCTGATTTTCTTGCTGCGTCGCTACTGGAGCGGCACCAAGAAACGCGCCCGTATCCACCTGACCCCAGCGGAGCGTGAAAAGAAAGACGGCAAGAAAAAGCCGCCGTTCTGGACGCGTATCGCGCTGATCCTTTCCGCTATCGGCGTGGCGTTTTCGCACGGCGCGAACGATGGTCAGAAAGGCATTGGTCTGGTTATGTTGGTATTGATTGGCGTCGCGCCAGCAGGCTTCGTGGTGAACATGAATGCCACTGGCTACGAAATCACCCGTACCCGTGATGCCATCAACAACGTCGAAGCTTACTTTGAGCAGCATCCTGCGCTGCTCAAACAGGCTACCGGTGCTGATCAGTTAGTACCGGCTCCGGAAGCTGGCGCAACGCAACCTGCGGAGTTCCACTGCCATCCGTCGAATACCATTAACGCGCTCAACCGCCTGAAAGGTATGTTGACCACCGATGTGGAAAGCTACGACAAGCTGTCGCTTGATCAACGTAGCCAGATGCGCCGCATTATGCTGTGCGTTTCTGACACTATCGACAAAGTGGTGAAGATGCCTGGTGTGAGTGCTGACGATCAGCGCCTGTTGAAGAAACTGAAGTCCGACATGCTTAGCACCATCGAGTATGCGCCGGTGTGGATCATCATGGCGGTCGCGCTGGCGTTAGGTATCGGTACGATGATTGGCTGGCGTCGTGTGGCAACGACTATCGGTGAGAAAATCGGTAAGAAAGGCATGACCTACGCTCAGGGGATGTCTGCCCAGATGACGGCGGCAGTGTCAATCGGCCTGGCGAGTTATACCGGGATGCCGGTTTCCACCACTCACGTACTCTCCTCTTCTGTCGCGGGGACGATGGTGGTAGATGGCGGCGGCTTACAGCGTAAAACCGTAACCAGTATTCTGATGGCCTGGGTGTTTACCCTTCCGGCTGCGGTACTACTTTCCGGCGGGCTGTACTGGTTCTCCTTGCAGTTCCTGTAATCGTACGCACCAAAACGAGCGGGTCAGTTTACTGGCCCGCTTTTTTTATACGTTATTATTGCTGAAGTGCTTAATGCCAAATCATCAATGCAATCAGGCTGACCACCACCAGACCACACAATGCGCTAGTCAGAATAAACTGCCGACGCACCCGCTCACAGCGGCGAATAAACTCATCATCGTGATGATCGCGATAACGTTGGGCATAGATATACCAAACGAGACGCACCTGTTTGTTGGGTTGGCCATGTGAGGTAAAAAAGCCCCCTCCATCAACATATTGATAGAGCAATGGATCGCAGTTACGCAGTACCACTAACAACGCGCGTAGTGATGAGAAATAGCGCGCCATGTTAACAATGCAAACGACACATAAAGCCCAAAATAATGCGACGGTGCTTATCATACCTCCTCCCCGGCGACCTGCCCGCGGAGTTCCACCCCGGGGCTACCGCTCCCGATACGCTGCCAATCAGTTAACACCAGGTCCTGGAGAAACCGCTTTTGTGGTGACCAACATCCGAGCGGCTCTATAGATAGTGTAGGAGATCAGGTTGTTTTTTTTCCAGAAGGTTAACCACTATCAATATAATATTCATGTCGAAAATTTGTTTATCTAACGGGTAAGCAAGGCGGATTGACGGATCATCCGGGTCGCTATAAGGTAAGGATGGTCTTAACACTGAATCTTTACGGCTGGGTTAGCCCCGCGCACGTAGTTCGCAGGACGCGGGTGACGTAACGGCACAAGAAACGCTAGCTGGCCAGTCATCGACAACTTTATGGAAGGAGTAACACTATGGCTTATAAACACATTCTCATCGCAGTCGATCTCTCCCCGGAAAGCAAAGTTCTGGTAGAGAAAGCAGTCTCTATGGCTCGCCCCTACAATGCGAAAGTTTCTCTGATCCACGTAGATGTAAACTACTCTGACCTATACACCGGGCTTATTGATGTGAATCTGGGTGATATGCAGAAACGCATCTCTGAAGAGACACATCATGCGCTGACCGAGCTTTCCACTAATGCAGGCTATCCAATCACTGAAACCCTGAGCGGCAGCGGCGACCTAGGCCAGGTTCTGGTCGATGCAATCAAGAAATACGATATGGATCTGGTGGTTTGTGGTCACCACCAGGACTTCTGGAGCAAACTGATGTCTTCCGCACGTCAGCTGATCAACACCGTTCACGTTGATATGCTGATTGTTCCGCTACGCGACGAAGAAGAATAATCATCCCTCCACGACGTGTTCCTGAACGCCCGCATATGCGGGCGTTTTGCTTTTTGGCGCGCCTTGTTACCTGATGCAGCGTAAACCCCTTATCTGGCCTACGATCTGCGTACGCAATCAAAATCTCCTGCCAATACAAAATTTAACACCATCATATTTTCCATCATTAGTGTGATCAGCTGGTTATTTTCTGTTGTAATAGTGTATTAATCTATTCACCGCATCAATATTAAGAATCTCTGACAGATGTAAACTTTTTCGCGCGTTATCCCTTACGCGTTCATACTTTTCAGGATGGTATTGGAAGGTTAATAAATATTAATACAACAACACCCATGGGGATGCTGCAGCAACCTCGCCCATTTTTCATGATCTTTTTTGTCGAGTTATGGGAGCGATTCGGCTACTACGGCGTGCAGGGCGTACTGGCGGTTTTCTTCGTTAAACAGCTTGGATTCTCGCAAGAGCAGGCTTTTGTCACTTTTGGTGCTTTTGCTGCACTGGTCTATGGCCTCATTTCCATTGGCGGCTATGTCGGCGACCACCTGTTGGGGACCAAACGCACCATTGTTCTTGGAGCACTTGTGCTGGCGATTGGCTACTTCATGACCGGCATGTCGCTACTTAAGCCTGACCTGATTTTCATCGCCCTGGGGACTATCGCTGTCGGTAACGGCCTGTTTAAAGCTAACCCAGCCAGCTTGCTTTCGAAGTGCTATCCGCCGAAAGATCCGCGGCTTGATGGCGCATTCACCCTGTTCTATATGTCGATCAATATCGGCTCGTTGATAGCGTTATCGCTGGCCCCTGTGATCGCTGATAGATTCGGTTATTCAGTCACCTACAACCTGTGCGGGGCGGGGTTAATTATCGCATTACTGGTTTACATCGCCTGTCGTGGAATGGTGAAAGACATTGGTTCTGAACCCGACTTCAAGCCGATGAGCTTCAGCAAACTGTTGTACGTATTACTTGGCAGCGTGGTGATGATCTTCGTATGTGCATGGCTGATGCACAACGTAGAAGTCGCCAATCTGGTGCTGATTGTTCTCTCCATCGTCGTCACTATCATCTTCTTTCGTCAGGCATTCAAGCTGGATAAAACCGGGCGCAATAAAATGTTTGTCGCCTTTGTCCTGATGCTCGAAGCGGTGGTGTTTTACATTCTCTACGCCCAGATGCCAACATCGCTGAACTTCTTTGCCATCAACAACGTGCATCATGAAATTCTCGGTTTTTCCATCAACCCGGTCAGCTTCCAGGCGCTTAACCCGTTCTGGGTGGTACTCGCCAGCCCAATACTGGCAGGCATTTACACGCATCTGGGTAACAAAGGCAAAGACCTCTCGATGCCGATGAAATTTACTCTCAGCATGTTTATGTGCTCACTGGGCTTTTTGACGGCTGCTGCTGCGGGAATGTGGTTTGCGGATGACCAGGGGCTGACATCGCCATGGTTTATCGTGCTGGTGTATTTATTCTAGAGCCTGGGTGAATTGTTTATTAGCGCCCTTGGCCTGGCGATGATTGCTGCCCTGGTGCCGCAGCATTTGATGGGCTTTATTCTCGGGATGTGGTTCCTGACGCAGGCTGCCGCGTTCTTGCTGGGCGGCTATGTGGCAACATTTACCGCGGTGCCGGACAACATTACCGATCCGCTTGAGACGTTGCCCGTCTATACCAACGTGTTTGGTAAGATTGGTCTGGTCACGCTGGGCGTTGCAGTAGTGATGCTGTTGATGGTGCCGTGGCTGAAACGCATGATTGCGACGCCGGAAAGCCATTAATTATTCTTGCAGAAAGCAGGGTAGCGTTATCGCTACCCTGCTTTACTTTTACACTGGCGTACCTGCATAGATATCAAAGCGATGCCCTTTAGTCACAACCGCGTTTGGCGTGGCGACATTCGCCAGCGGTGGCGCGTAGTCCGGGCGCTTTACCACCACGCGTTTGGTCGCCAGCAAGCGTGCAGGCTCCAGTAATCCATCGGCATCAAGATCCGGCCCCACCAGCGACTGAAAGACACGCATCTCTTTTTTCACCAGCGCGCTTTTCTGCTTATGCGGGAACATCGGATCGAGATAGACCACCTGCGGGCGTGGGGTAATATCGGTTAGCGCCGTCAGGCTGGAGGCGTGAATTAACTGCAACCGCTCCTGCAACCAGCCGCCGATTTCCGCATCCGCATAACCACGCGCCAGGCCGTCGTCGAGTAGCGCGGCAACCACTGGATTACGCTCCAGCATCCGCACGCGGCAGCCGACTGAAGCCAGTACAAAGGCATCGCGCCCCAGCCCTGCGGTGGCGTCCACCACATCCGGCAAATAATCGCCTTTAATGCCCACCGCTTTCGCCACCGCCTCACCGCGACCACCGCCGAATTTGCGTCGGTGCGCCATCGCTCCGCCAACAAAATCAACAAAGATGCCGCCAAGTTTTGGCTCATCACGCTTGCGCAATTCCAGATGTTCCGGCGTTAACACCAGCGCCATCAGGTTGTCTTCATCGTGCTCCAGCCCCCAGCGGGCCGCCAGAACAGATAAGGCGCCGTCTCCGGCGCCTGTTTCATCAATTAAGCAGATTTTCACTGAATGATCAGCCCTTAATGCCGTAATGCTCCAGCATCGCATCCAGCTGCGGTTCACGACCACGGAAGCGTTTGAACAGATCCATCGGCTCTTCTGAACCGCCACGGCTCAGAATGTTGTCGAGGAACGACTGCCCGGTTTCACGGTTGAAAATGCCCTCTTCCTCAAAGCGCGAGAAAGCATCTGCCGCCAGTACGTCAGCCCACAGGTAGCTGTAGTAACCTGCCGCATAACCACCGGCGAAAATATGGCTGAAAGCGTGCGGGAAACGGCCCCAGGACGGAGATGGCACCACGGCAACCAGTTTCTTGATTTCTGCCAGAGTTTCGAGGATTTTTGCCCCCTGATCCGGGCGGAACTCGGCATGAAGGCGGAAATCAAACAGGCCGAACTCCAGCTGACGCAGAATAAACAGCGCCGCCTGGTAGTTCTTCGCCGCCAGCATTTTATCCAGCAACTCTTTCGGCAGCGGTTCGCCGGTTTCATAGTGACCAGAGATAAACGCCAGCGCCTCCGGCTCCCAGCACCAGTTTTCCATAAACTGACTCGGCAGTTCGACCGCATCCCACGGCACACCGCTGATACCGGAAACACCAGCGGTTTCGATGCGGGTCAGCATATGGTGCAGGCCGTGACCGAACTCGTGGAACAGGGTGATCACTTCGTCGTGAGTGAACAGCGCCGGTTTACCATTTACCGGGCGGTTGAAGTTACAAGTCAAATACGCGACCGGTTTTTGCAGAGAACCATCAGCTTTACGCATCTGGCCTACGCAGCCATCCATCCACGCCCCGCCGCGCTTGTTTTCACGGGCATACAGATCGAGGTAGAAGCTGCCGCGCAGTTCGTTATTTTCGTCATACAGTTCGAAGAAACGTACATCCGGATGCCAGACATCAACATCTTTACGCTCTTTAGCGGTGATGCCGTAAATACGTTTCACCACTTCAAACAGGCCGTTAACCGCTTTGTTTTCCGGGAAGTACGGACGCAGCTGCTCGTCGCTGATGCTGTAGAGGTGCTGTTTCTGTTTTTCGCTGTAGTAAGCGATATCCCACGGCTGCAACTCATCGACACCAAATTCGGCTTTAGCGAAGGCACGCAGTTGCTCCAGCTCTTTTTCGCCTTGCGGACGCGCGCGTTTTGCCAGATCGGTTAAGAAATCCAGCACCTGCTGCGGGTTTTCTGCCATTTTAGTGGCAAGGGATTTAAAGGCGTAGTTTTCAAAGCCCAGCAGTTGCGCCAGTTCGTGACGCAGCGCGAGGATCTCTTCCATCACCTTGCTGTTATCCCACTTACCGGCATTCGGGCCTTGATCGGAGGCGCGGGTGCTGTAAGCGCGATACATCTCTTCGCGCAGAGCCTGGTTGTCGCAGTAGGTCATTACCGGCAGGTAGCTTGGGATATCCAGCGTCAGCAGGTAGCCTTCCAGCTCTTTCGCTTCGGCCTGGGCTTTTGCCGCAGCCAGCGCGCTTTCTGGCATCCCCGCCAGCCCCGCTTCGTCGGTAACGAGTTTGGTCCAGCCCATCGTCGCATCGAGGACGTTGTTGCTGTACTGGTTGCCCAGTTCAGAAAGACGGGTAGCAATTTCGCCGTAACGCTGCTGTTTCTCTTTCGGCAGACCTATGCCAGAGAGTTCAAAATCACGCAGGGCGTTATCAACCGCTTTCTTCTGCGCCGTGTTCAGCGTGGCGTAATGATCGCCATCGCGCAGGTCGCGGTACGCTTTATACAGCCCTTCATGTTGCCCTACCCAGGTGCTGTATTCCGACAGCAGCGGCAGGGTTTGTTCGTACGCTTCACGCAGTTCCGGGCTATTTTTCACCGAGTTCAGGTGGCTGACCGGGGAGAAGATACGCCCCAAAACATCGTCCACTTCCGCCAACGGCTGGCAGAGATTTTCCCAGGTGTACGGTGCCCCTTGCGCTACTACGCGCTCCACATTTTCGCGGCAGTCGTTCAATGCCTTAGTCACGGCTGGAACGACATGTTCCGGGAGAATTTTAGAAAACGGAGGCAATTCAAAGGGAGTCAGTAACGGATTCGTCATTAGCGCAGTCCTGGTTAAAGAGGTTAAGGAAGCGCTCAACAGGCGCTTTACATAATGTGTGTAGCATGGGGTTAAGTGTAGTGAATTTCAATGAGAAACGTTACGCTTTCGCGGCGGCGGCCTCTTTTCGGTATACTGTCCTGATAGGCTTTTGTGCGCCCCGAATACGGGCCAATTTTTACTTACCGGAACACCTTTACCCATGCTCAGTTATCGCCACAGCTTTCACGCTGGCAACCACGCCGACGTCCTTAAACATACCGTTCAGAGCCTGATCATCGAGTCGCTGAAAGAGAAAGATAAACCGTTTCTCTATCTCGACACCCACGCAGGGGCCGGGCGTTATCAGTTAGGTAGCGAACATGCCGAGCGTACCGGCGAATATCTCGAAGGTATCGCCCGTATCTGGCAGCAGGACGATTTGCCCGCAGAACTGGAGGCGTACATCAATGTGGTAAAACACTTCAACCGTAGCGGCCAGTTGCGTTACTACCCCGGTTCGCCGTTGATTGCTCGCCAGCTACTGCGCGAACAAGACAGCCTGCAACTGACCGAACTGCACCCGAGCGATTACCCGTTGCTGCGTTCTGGATTTCAGAAAGACAGCCGTGCACGCGTCGAAAAAGCCGACGGTTTCCAGCAACTTAAGGCCAAACTGCCGCCGGTTTCTCGCCGTGGTTTAATCCTTATCGACCCGCCGTATGAAATGAAAACCGACTATCAGGCGGTGGTCAGCGGGATAGCAGAAGGTTACAAACGTTTCGCCACTGGCACTTACGCATTGTGGTATCCGGTGGTGCTGCGCCAGCAAATTAAGCGCATGATCCACGACCTGGAAGCGACCGGCATTCGCAAAATTCTGCAAATTGAACTGGCGGTGCTGCCAGACAGCGATCGCCGTGGCATGACCGCTTCCGGCATGATTGTGATTAACCCGCCGTGGAAGCTGGAACAGCAGATGAATAACGTGCTGTCGTGGCTGCACAGCAAACTGGTTCCGGCAGGTACCGGGCACGCCACCGTAAGCTGGATCGTGCCGGAGTAATTGCAGCCATTGCTGGCACCTATTACGTCTCGCGCTACAATCGCGGTAATCAACGATAAGGACAATATGTCATGACTAAACACTATGATTACATCGCCATCGGCGGCGGCAGCGGCGGTATCGCCTCCATCAACCGCGCGGCTATGTACGGCCAGAAATGCGCACTGATTGAAGCCAAAGAGCTGGGCGGCACCTGCGTGAACGTCGGCTGCGTGCCGAAAAAAGTGATGTGGCACGCGGCGCAAATCCGTGAAGCGATCCATATGTACGGCCCTGATTATGGTTTCGATACCACCATCAACAAGTTCAACTGGGAAACGTTGATCGCCAGCCGTACCGCCTATATCGACCGTATTCATACTTCCTATGAAAACGTGCTCGGTAAAAATAACGTTGATGTAATCAAAGGCTTTGCCCGCTTCGTTGATGCCAAAACGCTGGAAGTTAACGGCGAAACCATCACGGCCGATCATATTCTGATCGCCACCGGCGGTCGTCCGAGCCACCCGGATATTCCAGGCGTGGAATACGGTATTGATTCCGATGGCTTCTTCGCCCTTCCTGCTTTGCCAGAGCGCGTGGCGGTTGTTGGCGCGGGTTACATCGCCGTTGAGCTGGCTGGCGTGATTAACGGCCTCGGCGCGAAAACGCATCTGTTTGTGCGTAAACATGCGCCGCTGCGCAGCTTCGACCCGATGATCTCTGAAACGCTGGTCGAAGTGATGAACGCCGAAGGCCCACAGTTGCATACCAACGCCATCCCGAAAGCGGTAGTGAAAAATGCCGATGGTAGCCTGACGCTGGAGCTGGAAGATGGTCGCAGTGAAACGGTGGATTGCCTGATTTGGGCGATTGGTCGCGAGCCTGCCAATGACAACATCAACCTCGAAGCCGCTGGCGTTAAAACCAACGAAAAAGGCTATATCGTCGTCGATAAATATCAAAACACCAATATTGAAGGTATTTACGCGGTGGGCGATAACACGGGTGCAGTGGAACTGACACCGGTGGCAGTTGCAGCGGGTCGCCGTCTCTCTGAACGCCTGTTTAATAACAAGCCGGATGAGCATCTGGATTACAGCAACATTCCGACCGTGGTCTTCAGCCATCCGCCGATTGGTACTGTTGGTTTAACGGAACCGCAGGCGCGCGAGCAGTACGGCGACGATCAGGTGAAAGTGTATAAATCCTCTTTCACCGCGATGTATACCGCCGTCACCACTCACCGCCAGCCGTGCCGCATGAAGCTGGTGTGCGTTGGGCCAGAAGAGAAGATTGTCGGTATTCACGGCATTGGCTTTGGTATGGACGAAATGTTGCAGGGCTTCGCGGTGGCGCTGAAGATGGGCGCAACCAAAAAAGACTTCGACAATACCGTCGCCATTCACCCAACGGCGGCAGAAGAGTTCGTGACCATGCGTTAAATGTTAAAGGGCTAAGAGTAGTGTGCTCTTAGCCCTTAATTACGTTTCCGCTATCAGTTCAGAAGCTGAAGCAGAAAGCGGATCAGTTCCAGCAGCGCAATTAACGCCCCAAGAACGATGATTGCTTTATCAATCACCCGTTTTCTCCATGCGATGGAGTGAGAATGCATCCGCTTACTCATCCACTGCCTGTCACGGCGCATGCCTCATTGTTAGATGTGGGCAATCTCACTCCGGCCAGAGCATCAGTTAACGGCACCACCCGTACTTCTGACCAGGACTTTGAAAGCGTTTATGCGCATTGCCAGAGTGAAAATGCCTCAGAGCTAACTGGATAATCATACAGTGTAATTAGGCTAAATAACCAGCATAACCTTGCAATAGTTTCAGTATGGTATTAGCATTGATGCGTTAGATGATGGCATTCTCACTCCAGCCAGAGCCACCAACTCTGGGCTGAAGAGTAAAAAAACCGACGCGAAGTCGGTTTTTTTACGTCCGGATTCGGACAAGGCTTGGTACGGCAGCGACCCGATGAAAGTATATAAATCCTCTTTCACCACCATGTATAGCAAACTGTCCCTTCTCCAGCTGAAGAAATCGCTAACGCTTGCAATGTTAGCCACTGGCTAATAGTATTGAACCGTTAGATGTGGGCATTCTCACTCCAGCCAGAGCCACCAACTCAGGCTGAAGAGTAAAAAACCGACGCAAAGTCGGTTTTTTTACGTCCTGATTCAAACCGCCTTTCAAATGAATAGCCAACTCAAAATTCACACCTATTACCTTCCTCTGCACTTACACATTCGTTAAGTCATATATGTTTTTGACTTATCCGCTTCGAAGAGAGACACTACCTGCAACAATCAGGAGCGCAATATGTCATTTCTGTTACCCGGTAATGACTCCAACTTACTGATAGTGTTTTATGTTCAGATAATGCCCGATGACCTTGTCATGCAGCTCCACCGA
>NZ_JBDYCV010000100.1:0-12853 GCF_040495915.1 Shigella sp. FJ200513
CTGATGGAAATGGAAGCCACGCAAGCACCTTAAAATCACCATCATACACTAAATCAGTAAGTTGGCAGCATTACCTGCCACGCTGACAGTACGTGACGATGCCCGTCTGGAACTGGCCGCTGACTTTTGCGGCCTGTTTCTGATGACCGACAAACAAGCGGCGCTGCCGTATGCATCGGCCTACAAACAGGACGAGCAAGAGATTAAACGCTTGTTAGTTGAGGCAGGGATGGAAACCAGTGGCAATTTCAACGAACCGGCAGATCATCTGGCGATCTATCTCGAGTTGTTGAGTTATCTGCATTTTTCGCTGGGAGAGGGGACCGTTCCTGCGCGAAGAATCGACAGTTTGCGGCAAAAAACACTGACGGCGCTGCGGCAATGGTTACCAGAGTTTGCTGCGCGTTGTCGACAGTATGACAGCTTTGGTTTTTACGCGGCACTAAGCCAGTTATTGCTGGTGTTAGTGGAGTGCGACCACCAAAACAGATAACGTCGTTTATGCGCCTGAAAAGACGCGTTTAGCGTCGCATCAGGCATTATGGCGCAGTTGCCGGATGCGTCATCACATCCGGCAAACACACATCACGGATGAGCTACAAACCGGGAAAGCCGCTGGCGTAGCAGGCGGTTTTCCTGCTTCAGGTGCGCAATATCATCCATTAACGTCAGCGCCACCGCGATCCCCGGCCAGTCCAGAGCCAGTTCATGACGCAGGCGTACCGCGCGTTGCACCACAATGGCGGCATGGTCGTCAAATACCCAGGTTGTTTCCTGGATCTCACGCGGTTCAACCACCCCCAAACCGACAATTTCATTCAACTCCTCTTCAGAGATGCCGGTATGCAGGCAAAATTCGGTAATAGTAAAAGTCACCGTAACATTAGCCATTATGCTTTCCCCCAATCTTTACGTGGATCAAAAGACGACTGGGCGTCTGCCAGTTGCTGCCACAGCGCGGCAGTGTTTTCATCCGGTTTCGGCGGCATCACGATTTTCAGTACCGCATACAGATCGCCGGTCTGTTTTTTGCTCACCAGACCTTTGCCTTTAACGCGCAATCGTTGCCCGGCCTGGCTGCCTGGCGGGATAGTCAGCAAAATGCTTTCTTTCAGTGTTGGAACGGTGACTTTAGTACCCAGCGCCGCTTCCCACGGGCTAACCGGCACCACAATTTCCAGATCCTGGCCGACAATATCGAACAGCGGATGTGGCGCAATATGAATCACCAGCCACAAATCGCCATTTGGACCGCCGTTTTCGCCCGGCGTCCCCTGGCCTTTCAGGCGGATGCGTTGACCATTGCCGACGCCTGCCGGGATCTTCACATTCAGCGTTTTCGGGATTTCCTGTTCGATCATGCCAAAGGCGTTATAAACCGGCAGGTTATAGCTGATGGTACGCTTATGCTCAGTAAGCGTTTCTTCGAGGAATACCGCCACTTCGATTTCAATATCGTGGCCACGTGCGGCGGGGCGTTGACGGCTCTGGCGGGCATGCTGACCGAAAATTGACGAGAAGATATCGTCAAAATCTTCGGCATTAAAACTCTGACCGTCGCCATGATGGAACTGACGGTTAAATTGCGGATCGTTGCGATGTTGCCACATCTGATCATACTCAGCGCGACGTTGTTCATCACTTAACACTTCCCAGGCTTCAGCGACCTCTTTGAAGCGGGCTTCGGCATCCGGTTCTTTGCTGACATCAGGATGGTATTTACGGGCCAGTCGACGATAGGCGGTCTTGATTGTCTTGAGATCGTCCGTCGGTTTCACGCCCATGATGGCGTAATAATCCTTTAATTCCATAGCGTTATCTCGCGTAAATCAACACAAATTGAAGGAACCCCTGTAAGGTAACTCCTATAAGTGTAGGGTAATCCTCAAAATTTCATATGCCAACACAGAATATGTTATTGAAATCATCGCGGAGAGGAGGTCGCCATCAAGATGGGTTGCTGAACATATTTTAAACAGGTGAAAAAGGGTGAGCGATTTTTGATAGTTGAACCAGGCACTTTAAGTTTAACTAGGGCGTCATTATTTATTAAATTTTATAGACGCTATATATGGGTAGTAATATACATGGAATTAGTTGCACTGCAAATAATTATTTGAAACAGGCCTGGAACGATATAAAAAATGAGTACGAAAAAAATCAAACATATTCAATCACGCTTTTTGAAAACACACTGGTGTGTTTTATGCGGTTGTACAATGAACTCAGACGTAAAGTAAATGAAGAGGATACTCCATGTCTGGAATGTGAATCACTAGAAAAAGAATTTGAGGAAATGCAGAATGATAATGATCTATCATTATTTATGAGAACATTGCGTACTAATGATACACAAATTTATTCAGGGGTTTCAGGAGGTATTACATATACTATACAATATGTTCAAGATGTTGATATTGTTAGAGTGTCCTTGCCGGGCAGAGGTTCAGAGTCTATCACAGATTTTAAAGGTTATTATTGGTATGGCTTTATGGAATATATTGAAAACATTAATGCGTGTGATGATGTTTTTTTCTGAGTATTGTTTAGATAATGAAAATATGAGTATCCAGCCAGAACAGATAAATATGCCGGGAATATCTGATTTAGATACTGGTATTGATTTGTCTGGCATATCTTTTATTCAGAGTGAAATTAATAAAACATATGGATTAAAATACGCTCCAGTAGATGGCGATGGATATTGTCTGTTAAGAGCCATACTGGTTTTAAAAGAACATGAGTATTCATGGGCGCTGGGCAGCCATAAGACGCAAAAGCAAGTATACGAAGAGTTTATTAAAATTGTTGATAAACAAACGATCGAGGCTCTTGTTGATACGGCATTCTATAATCTCAGGGAAGATGTAAAGACATTATTTGGCGTTGATCTGCAATCTGACAACAAAATTCAGGGTGTGGGTAGTTTTATGTCATGGAGCTTTCTGTTTTTTAAAAAACAATTCATTGATAGTTGCTTGAATGACAAAAAATGCATACTGCATTTACCCGAGTTTATATTTAATGATAACAAGAATTTGCTTGCTTTAGATACCGACACGTCGGATAGGATTAAAGCGGTGAAGAATTTTCTTGCTGTTCTTTCAGATAGCATTTGCTCATTATTTATTGTTAATAGTAATGTGGCATCAATCTCCTTGGGAAATGAATCCTTTTCAACAGATGAAGATCTTGAGTATGGATATTTAACAAACACTGGCAATCATTATGATGTTTACCTCCCTCCTGAACTTTTTTCTCAGGCTTATAAGTTAAAAAATAAGGAAATGAATGCGCAACTTGACTATTTAAATCGTTATGCAACTTAATGGCAAAGGCATATGCTAAAAACCATTGTTATTAGTCTCACACTTTTTTATTGGTAAATATTGTCTCTGTATTGGTAACGCCGCAGATATTCTGTTTAGCCACAGGTGCAATTATCAGCGGCGTACGCGAGGCAGGGGCTAATCAGGCATAGTTTGCGTCAAACCTTGCCTGTTTTTGAAGATGTATATAGAAAAACAGGCGTTCAACAAGCCATTTTGCGAACCTGTTCCCGGAAAAAAGTCATATTTCTGTCACACTCTTTAATGATTGATAACAAAAGAGGTGCCAGGAATGAACAAAACGCTAATCGCCGCAACTGTGGCAGGGATAGTTTTACTCGCTTCAAATGCTCAGGCACAAACCGTACCGGAAGGCTATCAGCTACAGCAAGTGCTCATGATGAGCCGCCATAACTTACGTGCGCCGCTGGCGAACAATGGCAGTGTGCTGGAGCAGTCGACGCCGAATAAATGGCCCGAATGGGACGTCCCCGGTGGGCAACTCACCACCAAAGGTGGCGTGCTCGAAGTGTATATGGGCCATTACATGCGTGAATGGCTGGCAGAGCAGGGGATAGTGAAATCGGGGGAATGCCCGCCGCCGGACACCGTTTATGCCTATGCCAATAGTCTGCAACGTACCGTCGCTACCGCCCAGTTCTTTATTACTGGTGCATTCCCTGGGTGTGATATTCCTGTGCATCACCAGGAAAAAATGGGCACTATGGACCCAACCTTTAACCCGATGATCACCGATGATTCCGCCGCATTCAGTGAACAGGCGGTGGCGGCAATGGAGAAAGAGCTCAGCAAACTCCAGCTTACCGACAGCTACCAGCTACTGGAAAAAATCGTTAACTATAAAGATTCCCCTGCCTGTAAAGAGAAACAACAGTGTTCGCTGGTGGATGGCAAAAATACCTTTAGCGCCAAGTATCAACAAGAACCAGGTGTTTCCGGGCCGCTGAAAGTCGGCAACTCGCTGGTAGATGCGTTTACTTTGCAATACTACGAAGGTTTTCCGATGGATCAGGTGGCCTGGGGAGAAATCAAATCTGACCAGCAGTGGAAGGTATTGTCGAAGCTGAAAAACGGTTACCAGGACAGTCTGTTTACCTCACCGGAAGTGGCGCGCAATGTTGCGAAACCGCTGGTCAGTTATATCGACAAAGCCCTGGTCACCGATCGCGCCAGTGCTCCGAAAATCACGGTGTTAGTTGGGCACGACTCCAACATAGCCTCTCTGTTAACGGCGCTGGATTTCAAACCGTATCAGTTGCATGACCAGAACGAACGCACGCCGATTGGCGGCAAAATCGTTTTCCAGCGTTGGCATGACAGCAAAGCCAATCGCGATTTGATGAAAATTGAATATGTGTACCAGAGTGCGGAACAGTTACGTAATGCCGATGCGTTAACCCTGCAGGCACCTGCGCAGCGCGTGACGCTGGAATTAAGCGGTTGCCCGATAGATGCCAACGGTTTCTGCCCGATGGATAAGTTTGATAGCGTGTTGAATGAGGCGGTGAAATAACAGAAAACTCCCCCGCGAGAAGCGGGGGAGTCGCTGGTTAAACGTTTTTACGTTCGATGGTCTGTTCGCCCCAAAAAAGCGAATCTTTATCGGTCTTAGCAAAGGCTTTGACTAACACTTCATCACTACCTTCTTCCCAAATCTTTTCTGCCATTTTTTCGTCGTACCCGGCGACTTCGAAAATGGCCTCGGCTATTTCCGGCGACGTATTGCGCAGAGATGCCCATTCACCGACGTGATGAGCTTTCGCTTCTTGAGTTGGCATGCGTATCCTCCTGTTGAAGATTAGCCGTTAAGTTTAACTGCCAGACCTGCGACATATTCCCCTTGATAACGAGCAATAGACAGTTCTTCCTGGCTTGGCTGGCGTGAGCCGTCACCGCCTGCGATGGTGGTTGCGCCGTACGGCGTACCGCCGCGAACCTGTGAAACGTCAAATAATTCCTGCGCTGCGTAGCCAATGGGGACAATCACCATGCCGTGATGCGCAAGGGTCGTCCAGGTGGATGTGATGGTTTGTTCCTGACCGCCGCCAGTACCGGTGGAACTAAAGACGCTCGCCAGTTTTCCGTATAGTGCGCCGGAAGCCCACAGGCCGCCCGTCTGGTCGAGGAAGGTACGCATTTGACCGGACATGTTGCCAAAGCGGGTAGGTGTACCAAAAATAATGGCGTCGTAATCGGCCAGTTCTTGCGGGGTTGCAACCGGTGCAGTTTGCGTTTTACCGCCTGCTTTTTCAAATAATTGCGGCGGCATGGTTTCCGGTACACGCTTAACGACAACTTCTGCGCCATCCACTTTGCTTGCACCCTCAGCGACTGCGCGTGCCATCGTTTCAATATGTCCGTACATGGAATAATAAAGCACCAGAACTTTAGCCATTTCTAACCACTCCTCGTGTTATCTCTATTCCGTAGCGATTCGCTACCACTTATTTAAAGATAAGACGTCCTTTTCAGAGTGCAAATTTCACAACCACTTATTTGATTTATAACAACTTTCACAAGCACGTAATTTTGTCGCAAAATGACACATTTTTATCTCATCGCGTTTTTTTAATCATAAGAGCGGCTTATGGATAATTATTGGAGATGATATCTATTCTCGCTAAGAAGCTGTTGCAGGATATTACCAAACGCGGGTCTGTCCGCGTCAGTTCACTAAGCTTAGTCCCACGTAGCGAAAATATGGCAGCCGCCATACGCCGCGTTAATTCTATGCAATATGATGTCTATACCCAGACGGAGGTCAGTAATGGCAAACCATCGAGGCGGTTCCGGCAATTTTGCAGAAGACCGCGAAAGAGCATCAGAAGCAGGTAAAAAAGGTGGCAAGAGCAGTCACGGCAAAAGCGACAACTAGCCGGGCTAATCAATGACGAATGCATTTTTTTCTTAAGCTCGTCAAAAAGTCATCACCGCCGGTAACCCGGCGGTTTTCTGTTTATGGCTCCTGATGAACAACTTCTGGCGGTGGAACGTCAACCAACCTTCTGCTTAATAACGCATTGAGTAAAATCGCGCCAAAGGTTGCTGTACCGATCCCTCCCAACGTAAAACCGCCAAGCGTGAGAGCAAAATCACCCGCGCCCAGCACGAAGGTTACTGCGACCATAATCAAATTAGCGTTCTGGCTTAAATCGACACGGTTTTGTACCCATATCCTTGCGCCTGCGACGGCAATCAGCCCGAACACAACAATTGATGCACCACCAATCACCGCGGCCGGAATGGTATGGATCAGCGCGCCAAATTTCGGCGAAAAGCCCAACAGCATAGCGATGACGGCAGCTGCAACAAACACCAGCGTCGAGTAGACTTTTGTCACGGCCATCACACCGATATTTTCAGCATAGGTGGTGACGCCGCTACCGCCGACAGAGCCGGAAAGCATCGTTGCCAGACCATCACCGACGAATGCTCGCCCCATATACGGGTCCATATTGCGTCCGGTCATCCCGGCGACCGCCTTGAGATGACCTAAGTTTTCCGCCACCAGAATCACCGCCACGGGCGCAATCAACATCATCGCCTGGCCATTAAAACCAGGAGTGGAAAAATGCGGCAGACCGAACCAGGCAGCATAGCTGACGAGAGTAAAATCGACGGCTTTTCCCAGCCCTAAAACGTTGGTCATCACGCCATACAGCAGACAGGCGACAATTAATCCTACGAGAATCAATAACCGCTGGATCATGCCACGGGTAAACACCGCCACCAGCCCAATACACAGCACCGTCATTACCGCCATCCAGCTATCAAAGGCCGAAGCCGATACACTTTTCACTGCGATAGGCGCTAAGTTCAGGCCAATCGCCATCACCACCGCACCCGTCACCACCGGCGGCATTAGTCGTTCAATCCAGCGTGTACCAATTTTCATCACCACCAGGCCAATGACGGTATAAACCAGCCCACAGGCGATAATCCCGCCCAGCGCGATGCTGATATTCGGGTTAATGCCCTGACCGTTAAAGCCCGTCGCGGCAATCACCACGCCGACAAAAGCCGCGCTGGAGCCGAGATAACTGGGGACGCGCCCGCCGGTAATAAAGAAAAACAGTAACGTGCCGATCCCCGACATTAAAATGGAAAGATTGGGATCCAGCCCCATCAGAATCGGCATTAACACCGTCGCGCCAAACATCGCCACCGCGTGTTGAACGCCCATTACTGCCGTCTGAGCAAACGGCAATCGTTCATCCGGCGCGACCACGCCGCTCTCTGTAGAGGTCGATTTTAACTGCCAGTGAGGAAAACCGAACATTGCCATCAGCTGTCTCCTTAAGGAGGTTAACAAGCAGGGCGCATCAGCGCGTGATAACTGCGATCGAACCACACCAGCCCGTAGGGTGCGGTGTGACGATGAATCGCTTCGATGGCGCAAAACAGAATGTCGTGGGTGCCGACGCTCACCACCTGGCTGATACGGCAGTCAAACGAAACCAGAGCCTCTTCCAGTTGCGGGCATCCGGTCACACCCGTCTGCCAGCGGGCGGCGGCAAAGCGGTGTTCCATGGGCGTTTTGCCGCCAAAAAGATTTGAAAGCGGCTCCTGCCCGGCGCTCAGTGTATTTACACACAGCGTTCGATTTTCATTGAATACCGGCCAGACGGACGCCCCACGATTCAGGCACACCAGTAATGTGGGCGGCGTGTCGGTCACGCTGCAGACGGCGCTGGCGGTGAACCCGGCGCGCCCGGCTGGACCGTCCGTGGTGATGATATTGACCGCCGCGCCCATACAGGACATCGCATCGCGAAAGGTTTGTTGATCAACTATGTTCATAGTTTGCTCCTTACAACAGCCCGCAGGCTTCTTCAAAGGACAGACGTGGCAGGCGCGCAAAAAGTTTGCTGCTATCGCCATAGCCGATATTAATCAGCAGATTGCTCTTCAGCGTGCTGCCCGCAAAAAAGGCGTCGTCAACGTGTTGACGGTCAAAACCCGACATCGGGCCGGTATCCAGTCCCAGCGCACGGCAAGCGACGATCAGATAAGCCGCCTGCATGGAACTGTTGCGAAACGCTGTTTCTTCGGCAAGTTGTGGGCTGGAGGTAAACCAACTGCGGGCATCACCGTGGGGAAACAGTAGTGGTAACCGTTCATAAAATTCACTGTCCCAGGCGACGATAGCGGTGACGGGCGCGGTCAGGGTTTTTTGCAGATTGCCGCTGGAAAGCGCCGGGCGCAGACGTTCTTTTCCTTCTGCAGTGCGGATAAACACGATCCGTGCCGGAGAACAGTTAGCTGATGTCGGCCCCCATTTCATCAGGGCATAAAGCTCCTGTAACGTCTCATCGCTGACGGGTGTCTCCCGCCAGCCGTTGTGAGTGCGGGCATCGGTGAACAGGGTGCTAAGCGCACCTGGGCTAACGGCTTCGTTCATAGCAATTCCTTACAGGGCGGCTTCACGGTGATGTAACAGGCTGGCAAGCCCGTTGAGTAACAGAGCATTAAACGTTTCGGGATCGGTCACGTTGCAGGCGTGTCCGCCATAGGGCATCACCATTTTCTGGCTATCGGGCAGGGCGGCATGAAGTTCACTGGAACATGCTGTTGGCACCAGCAGATCATCACTGGCGCAGATGATTTGCACCGGGCAGCGGATGCGATCCGCATGGTGACTAAAGTCAGCGCGTTTGAGGGCGTTAAGTCGACGTAGTAAATTATTTTTGCCCTGAAAATGCGCCAGTGCCAGCGCGTCTTCTGCCTCCAGGCGAGGTGCGCGGGCCGCCATCCAGTCGGCGGGATAGAGGAACAACGGCTGCGCTTCCACCCATGCTTGCGCGCCGCCGCTATACAGTAATCGTTCGCGAACCTGAAAACAGCGGCGCGTATGGGCGTTTATTCGTAGCCAGCCGTTAACGCTGACCAGCATAGTTACCGACGCGGGATAATCCAGCGCCAGCTGCATCCCCACCAGCGCACCGAGCGCATGGCCGACCACCGCGTAACGCTCAATCCCTGCGGCTACCAGCGCCTGATGCAGTTCCGCTGCCATCTGGGCGATACTGTAATCTTCTGCCAGTGTGTCGGGATTATTGCCGGTGCCGCGCTGGTCGTAACAGACTACCTGATACTCCTGCTCCAGCACCGCCAGTTGCGGTAACCAGTAACTGCCGCTACCGCCAAGACCCGAAATCAACACCACTACGGGTGCATCAGCATAAGGGGGAGATGAGAGTGAAAGTTTCATCGCGGCCTCACTTGGCGATATGCGCAATTGTGGCGATTTCCACCAGCGCGTCAGGTTTTACCAGTCCGCACTGAATGTAGAATCGCGCCGGTTTATCACCCGGAAAAAACTCGGCGTAGATTTCGTTAATCGCGGCGTAATTTTTCCAGTCGGTAATAAAGATGCTGTTGAAGGTCACATCCGCCATCGTGCCACCCGCCGTCTCGATCACCTTGCGGATAGTTTCCAGAACGTGGCGGGTTTGCGCCTTTGGGTCATCGGCAAACAGCACGTTATTATGTTGATCAAAAGCCAGCGTACCGGAGACATACACCACGCCATCAGCCAGCGTGCCGGGAACGAAGGGGGCCAGCGGTGCGCTGCTGCCAGCGGGAATAATTACGGATTTTGGCATCGCTAAACTCCTTAAGCGATACGAGCAAAGGACGTGGGAGAAAGCGCGTCGCAGAACGTTTCGACGTCGCTGACCCAGCCAAAAAAGGTTTCGATATTGAACAACGCGGCTTTCTGTGCAAATTCCGGCCCCGCCTGGTGTGTTGCGTCTTCCAGCACCACGCCGAAATGCTCCAGAAAAAAGCCATCGCGTAGCGTCGATTCGACGCAGACGTTGGTAGCGATACCGGTGAAAACCAGATGGCGTATTCCACGGCTGCGTAAAATGCTGTCCAGCGGCGTATTGAAGAAACCGCTGTAGCGCGGCTTCGGCAGCACAATATCGCCAGGCTGCGGCACCAGTTCATCCACCAGTTGATAATCCCAGGAGCCTTTCGCCAGCAATTTTCCCTGCAGCTGCGGCTGCTTACGCATGGTTTTCAGGGCGTTCGATTTATGAAAATTCGGTGAGCCGGGGCCGCCAGCCTCGACATACTGTTCATCCCAGCCATTTTGAAACCAGATGATCAACATCCCTGCCGCTCGCGCTGCGGTCACAGCGGTTTGAATGTTGGCAATGACCGGGCGAGTGGTTGAGACATCAAACCCGGCGAGATCTAAGTAGCCGCCTGGCGTGGCATAAGCGTTTTGCATATCCACCACGATCTGCGCACTTTGCTGCGGATCGAAGGTAATGGCTTCCGGTCGAGCGGTTAAGGTTGTCATCATGCCACCTCCTGAGTCAGCGCAGAGAGATGGGCGCGGCACTGCATCAGTGGTTGAATGCGCTCGCCGAAGGTTTCGATTCCCGACAGAAAATCATCGAAGGTCAACAGCACGCCTTCTGCACCAGGCACGCTTGCGACTTCATCTAACATGCGCGCGACACTGGCGTAAGAACCGACTAACGTCCCCATATTGATGTTTACCGCCGAAGTGGGATCGGCCATCTGACGAACGTTGGTGTCAGTACCGGAGCGGGTATCTTTCTGACTTTGTTCGGTTAGCCAGCTTAACGCCTCTTCATCCGCGCCCGCTTTGTAGTGTTCCCATTTGGCGCGAGTGGCATCGTCGGTTTCATCGGCAATCACCATAAACAACACATAAGAGCCAACGTCGCGTCCGGTTTGCTCTGTGGCCTGTTTCATCCGCGCAGCGGTCGGGGCGAAAGCCGTGGGTGTATTTACGCCTTTGCCGAAACAGAAGTTGAAATCGGCATACTGGGCGGAGAACGCCATGCCAGCGTCGCTTTGCCCGGCGCAGATCACTTTCATGGGGATACTCGGTTGCGGACTGACGCGACAATCATTCATGGTGAAAAAATCGCCTTTAAAATCGCTTTTCCCCGTGCCCCACAGGTCGCGCAGCACCTGAACATATTCGGTGAGATAGTCGTAACGACGGGAGAAATAGTCATCGCCAGGCCAGATACCCATCTGCTCATACTCGGGCTTTTGCCAGCCAGTCACGAGGTTGACGCCAAAACGCCCGCCAGAGATGGAGTCGATGGTTGCGGCCATACGGGCGACGATTGCCGGAGGTAACGTTAAGGTGGCAGCAGTGGCGTAAATCTGAATGCGCGAGGTCACGGCTGCCAGACCCGCCATCAAGGTGAACGACTCAAGGTTGTGATCCCAGAACTCAGTTTTGCCGCCAAAGCCACGCAGTTTGATCATCGACAGGGCGAAATCGAAATGGTAATGCTCCGCTTTTTGCGCAATGGCTTTATTCAGTTCAAAGGTCGGCATGTACTGCGGCGCGTGGGTCGAAATGAGCCAGCCGTTGTTGCCAATAGGTACGAATACGCCAATTTTCATCATCAACCTCTCTTCGTCTCGTAAAGTGAAAGTCAGACGGGGCGCTGCATCCTGCATATCCTTTTCAGCCGCGTATTGGCTTGTTCGCAAAGCGGATGCCAGTTTTTAAAAAGTGAATATTATTAATGTGTTAGCATTGTGTTATCTAAAATATCTGGTAAAAAGTGGACTAAACGGTCAAAACAGTTGCACATAAAACATGCATCCGTGCGCGATGAGAGTGCAGAAGGTCGAGGCCGGGCGGGGGTTTTGCTATCCTGTTACCAATCTACAAGAGGGGAGAGCGCATGACGCAAGGCGCAGTGAAAACAACGGGTAAACGTTCGCGCGCAGTAAGCGCGAAGAAAAAAGCGATTCTTAGCGCAGCACTGGACACTTTTTCACAATTCGGTTTTCACGGCACAAGGCTGGAGCAGATCGCAGAGTTGGCGGGTGTTTCAAAAACCAATCTGCTGTATTACTTCCCGTCAAAAGAGGCGCTGTATATTGCCGTGCTGCGGCAGATTCTCGATATCTGGCTGGCACCGTTAAAAGCGTTTCGTGAAGATTTCGCCCCGCTGGCGGCGATAAAAGAGTACATCCGTCTGAAGCTGGAAGTCTCACGCGATTATCCGCAGGCTTCGCGCCTGTTCTGTATGGAGATGCTGGCAGGCGCGCCGTTGTTAATGGATGAACTGACGGGCGATTTGAAGGCATTAATTGATGAGAAATCGGCGCTGATTGCCGGTTGGGTCAAAAGCGGCAAACTCGCGCCGATTGATCCGCAGCATTTGATTTTTATGATTTGGGCTTCCACTCAACATTACGCCGATTTCGCCCCTCAGGTGGAGGCGGTGACAGGCGCGACGTTGCGCGATGAGGTATTTTTCAATCAAACGGTTGAAAACGTGCAGCGGATTATTATTGAGGGGATTCGACCACGTTAAAGATGACGGAGGAGGTTGTAACATCCTCCGGCTACCTGTTTAACCGATCGTCATTAAACTGGCGTTACCGCCAGCGGCAGCGGTATTCACACTCAGCGAACGTTCATCGATAGGAATTAAAACCCCAAAAAGATTAAAAAAACACCACAAAACGGATGTTTCTTCAACACCACTTTT
>NZ_JBDYCV010000101.1:0-12818 GCF_040495915.1 Shigella sp. FJ200513
GATGGAAATGGAAGCCACGCAAGCACCTTAAAATCACCATCATACACTAAATCAGTAAGTTGGCAGCATTACCCAATGACGATTAAACACCATTGCCTGCGCAATGGTGTTTTTATCTGCTTTATACTTGGGGACGACGCCCTGGCGGTAAAGCAAAGACGATAAAAGCGTGCCAGGGATGGATATTCAAAAAAGAGTGAGTGACATGGAACCAAAAACAAAAAAACAGCGTTCGCTTTATATCCCTTACGCTGGCCCTGTACTGCTGGAATTTCCGTTGTTGAATAAAGGCAGTGCCTTCAGCATGGAAGAACGCCGTAACTTCAACCTGCTGGGGTTACTGCCGGAAGTGGTCGAAACCATCGAAGAACAAGCGGAACGAGCATGGATCCAGTATCAGGGATTCAAAACCGAAATCGACAAACACATCTACCTGCGTAACATCCAGGACACCAACGAAACCCTCTTCTACCGTCTGGTAAACAATCATCTTGATGAGATGATGCCTGTTATTTATACCCCAACCGTCGGCGCAGCCTGTGAGCGTTTTTCTGAGATCTACCGCCGTTCACGCGGCGTGTTTATCTCTTACCAGAACCGCCACAATATGGACGATATTCTGCAAAACGTGCCGAACCATAATATTAAAGTGATTGTGGTGACTGACGGTGAACGTATTCTGGGGCTTGGTGACCAGGGCATCGGCGGGATGGGCATTCCGATCGGTAAACTGTCGCTCTATACCGCCTGTGGCGGCATCAGCCCGGCGTATACCCTTCCGGTGGTGCTGGATGTCGGAACGAACAACCAACAGCTGCTTAACGATCCGCTGTATATGGGCTGGCGTAATCCGCGTATCACTGACGATGAATACTATGAATTCGTTGATGAATTTATCCAGGCTGTGAAACAACGCTGGCCGGACGTGCTGTTGCAGTTTGAAGACTTTGCTCAAAAAAATGCGATGCCGTTACTTAACCGCTATCGCAATGAAATTTGTTCTTTTAACGATGACATTCAGGGCACTGCGGCGGTAACAGTCGGCACACTGATCGCAGCCAGCCGCGCGGCAGGTGGTCAGTTAAGCGAGAAAAAAATCGTCTTCCTTGGCGCAGGTTCAGCGGGATGCGGCATTGCCGAAATGATCATCGCCCAGACCCAGCGCGAAGGATTAAGCGAGGAAGCAGCGCGGCAGAAAGTCTTTATGGTCGATCGCTTTGGCCTGCTGACGGACAAGATGCCGAACCTGCTGCCTTTCCAGACCAAACTGGTGCAGAAGCGCGAAAACCTCAGTGACTGGGATACCGACAGCGATGTGTTGTCACTGCTGGATGTGGTGCGCAATGTAAAACCAGATATTCTGATTGGCGTCTCAGGACAGACCGGGCTGTTTACGGAAGAGATCATCCGTGAGATGCATAAACACTGTCCGCGTCCGATCGTGATGCCGCTGTCTAACCCGACGTCTCGCGTGGAAGCCACACCGCAGGACATTATCGCCTGGACCGAAGGTAACGCGCTGGTCGCCACTGGCAGCCCGTTTAATCCTGTGGTATGGAAAGATAAAATCTACCCTATCGCCCAGTGTAACAACGCCTTTATTTTCCCGGGCATCGGCCTGGGTGTTATTGCTTCCGGCGCGTCACGTATCACCGATGAGATGCTGATGTCGGCAAGTGAAACGCTTGCTCAGTATTCGCCGCTGGTCCTGAACGGCGAAGGTCTGGTACTACCGGAACTGAAAGATATTCAGAAAGTCTCCCGCGCAATTGCGTTTGCGGTTGGCAAAATGGCGCAGCAGCAAGGCGTGGCGGTCAAAACGTCTGCTGAAGCTTTGCAACAAGCCATTGACGATAATTTCTGGCAAGCCGAATACCGCGACTACCGCCGTACCTCCATCTAAGCCTGCACCCGGTAGTGAAGGCTACCGGGCTATTTCCCTCTCCCTTTTTCAGATCTCATCCATACTGGGTAGTGGCGAATAAATCTCATTTGCCTCACCTGCTATGCAGAACATCATCCGAAAAGGAGGAACTATGAAGACTGCAGTTGTTACGAAGGATCATCATGTTGACGTTACGGATAAAACACTGCGCTCACTGAAACATGGCGAAGCCCTGCTGAAAATGGAGTGTTGTGGTGTATGTCATACCGATCTTCATGTTAAGAATGGCGATTTTGGTGACAAAACCGGCGTAATTCTGGGCCATGAAGGCATCGGTGTGGTGGCAGAAGTTGGCCCAGGTGTCACCTCATTAAAACCAGGCGATCGTGCCAGCGTGGCGTGGTTTTACGAAGGATGCGGTCATTGCGAATACTGTAACAGTGGTAACGAAACGCTCTGCCGTTCAGTTAAAAATGCCGGATACAGCGTTGATGGCGGGATGGAGGAAGAGTGCATCGTGGTCGCCGATTACGCGGTAAAAGTGCCAGATGGTCTGGACTCGGCGGCGCCCAGCAGCATTACCTGTGCGGGGGTCACCACCTACAAAGCCGTTAAACTGTCAAAAATTCGTCCCGGTCAGTGGATTGCTATCTACGGTCTTGGCGGTCTGGGTAACCTCGCCCTGCAATACGCAAAGAATGTCTTTAACGCCAAAGTGATCGCCATTGATGTCAATGATGAGCAGTTAAAACTGGCAACCGAAATGGATGCAGATTTAGCGATTAACTCACGCACCGAAGACGCCGCCAAAATTGTGCAGGAGAAAACCGGTGGCGCTCACGCTGCGGTGGTAACAGCAGTAGCTAAAGCTGCGTTTAACTCGGCAGTTGATGCTGTCCGTGCAGGCGGTCGTGTTGTGGCTGTCGGTCTGCCGCCGGAGTCTATGAGCCTGGATATCCCACGTCTTGTGCTGGATGGCATTGAAGTGGTCGGTTCGCTGGTCGGCACGCGCCAGGATCTAACCGAAGCCTTCCAGTTTGCCGCCGAAGGCAAAGTGGTGCCGAAAGTCGCCCTGCGTCCGTTAGCGGACATCAACACCATCTTTACCGAGATGGAAGAAGGCAAAATCCGTGGCCGTATGGTGATTGATTTCCGTCACTAAGAGGTCTTTGCTGCGACTCCCATGTTCGGGTCGCAGCATCGCACACTCTCCAACATGAAATGGCTAAATGGATTATTGTTGCGTAGGAAGGAACAATAATGATAGTGTTCCCAGAGAAGTAACGCTACTGAGAGTAAAGACACTAATGAAAATGGCCAATCATCCCCGCCCGGGGGACATTATTCAGGAATCACTGGACGAACTTAATGTCAGCCTGCGCGAGTTTGCCAGAGCAATGGAAATTGCGCCCTCAACGGCAAGCCGATTGCTGACCGGAAAAGCAGCTTTGACGCCAGAAATGGCAATTAAACTTTCCGTGGTGATCGGCAGTTCGCCGCAAATGTGGCTGAATCTGCAAAACGCCTGGAGTCTGGCAGAGGCAGAAAAAACGGTGGTTGTGTCGCGATTACGCCGTCTGGTTACGCAATAAAAAATGGCACCCTATAAAGCGCCATTTGAAACTGATGACAAACGCAACATTGCCTGATGCGCTACGCTTATCAGGCCTACACGTTCACTTCAATCTATTGTATTTGAAGGGTTTTCATGCCGGATAAGGCATTCACGACGCATCCGGGATGAACAAAGCCCACGTTGTCTACAATATGAAAATGGCGCCTTTTACAGCGCCATTTTCAGCTTAAAGTTCAAAAGAGATTATATCCCTTCTTCACTCTCTTTTTTCGCTTCTGCCTTCTCGATTTCACGATACCAGCGCGGATGGTGTTTCTTCGCCCAGCGACGGCTCACCTTCCCTTCGATCATCCCTTTAATCGACCCTTTCACCCAGAATGCCATATACATATGGATCAGGATGGCGTGGATCAGGATGATACCCGCAGCCGCGTGGATCAGCAGGCTGTAGCGAACAACCTGCATCGGGAAGTACTGCGCAAAGTACGGACGCCAGATAATCACCCCGGTCACCAGCAGCACGAAAATCATGCTCATGATCGACCAGAACATCATCTTTTGCCCGGCGTTGTACTTACCAACATCCGCCACTTTGTGCTCATTGCCTTTTAATACTTCGACAATGTTCAACAGCCACGGAATATCTTTCTTATCCGGGATGTTGTGATGCACAAAACGCACAAACATAAACATCAGTGCGACGAAAATCGCAATGCCGAAGAAGGGGTGCAAAATGCGTCCCATCTGCGGCGTACCGAAGGTTTGCGTCAGCCATTGCAGCGTCGGGAAGAAGAACGAAATCCCGGACAGCGCCACCAGGAAGAAGCAAATCACCACGGTCCAGTGACAGGCGCGATCAATAAATTTGGTGCGCACAATCATTTTCGACTTACTCATGATGATCCTCCTCGTCATCGTCCACTTCCTTATTCGGGCCAATACCGATGTAGTGGAAAATCAACCCGGCAAAAGTGGCAATAAAGCCAGCCGCTGCCAGCGGTTTCAACGCGCCTTTCCACAGGCTTACCGAGGTGTCGATCTTCGGATCTTTCGGCAGACCGTGATACAGCTCCGGCTGATCGGCGTGATGCAGCACGTACATAACGTGCGTACCACCGACCCCTTCCGGGTTGTAGACGCCAGCATGTTCGTAACCACGCGCTTTCAGTTTCGCCACGCGCTGTTCCGCCAGCTCCAGCATCTCCTTCTTGGTGCCGAAGTGGATAGCCCCGGTCGGACAGGTTTTCACACAAGCCGGTTCCTGGCCGACGCTGACGCGATCGACGCAGAGCGTGCATTTATATACCCGGTTATCCTCTTTGTTGAGGCGCGGAATATTAAACGGACACCCGGCAATGCAGTAACCACAGCCGATGCAGTTTTCCGACTGGAAATCGACAATCCCGTTAGCGTACTGAATGATTGCACCAGCAGACGGGCACGCCTTCAGGCAGCCCGGATCTTCACAGTGCATACAGCCGTCTTTACGGATCAGCCACTCCAGCTTGCCATTCTGTTCGGTTTCGCTAAAGCGCATCACCGTCCAGGACTTGGCGCTCAGATCGGCGGGGTTATCGTAAACCCCGACGCAGTGCCCCACTTCATCACGGATGTCGTTCCACTCCGAACACGCCACCTGACAGGCTTTACAGCCGATACAGGTGGAAACGTCGATAAGTTTCGCGACTTCTGCTTTGTAATCACGCACCTGAGAAGGCGGCGTGATGGAGTTAGTTGCGGACCTTTTGATAATATCCTGCGTTTCCATAGCCATCTGTTCGCCCCCTTACGCCTTCTCGATGTTGACTAAGAACGCTTTATATTCCGGCGTTTGCGAGTTTGCATCACCGACATTCGGCGTCAGAGTGTTAGCGATATAACCTTTACGCGCGACACCCTCAAAGCCCCAGTGGATTGGAATACCCACCGTTTCAACCTGCTGACCGTTTACATTCAGCGGTTTCAGACGGCGCGTTACCACTGCCACCGCGCGGATAAAGCCTCGCTTGCTGGAGACAGTGACACGATCGCCATTATTAATGCCTTTCGCCGCCGCCTGCGTTTCGCTGATTTCCACAAACTGTTCCGGCTGAGCAATTGCGTTGAGCAACGCGTGCTTGGTCCAGGTGTGGAAGTGCTCGGTCAGACGATAGGTCGTACCCACATACGGGAACTGCTCTTTTTTACCCATCCGCAGCGCGTCTTGTTCATACAGACGAACAACCGGGTTAGACACCACGTTCGGATGCAGCGGGTTAGTGCCCAGCGGCGTTTCAATCGGCTCGTAGTGTTCCGGGAACGGACCTTCCGCCATTTTGTTGATGGCAAACAGGCGTCCCATCCCTTCCGGCTGCATAATAAACGGCCCGGTTGGCGTACCCGGTGCGGCATTGCCGAAGTCCGGAATATCGTTACCCGTCCACTTGCTGCCGTTCCACTGGATCAGCATCCGTTTCGGATCCCACGGTTTACCGTTGATATCCGCCGAAGCACGGTTGTAGAGTACGCGACGGTTGAGCGGCCACGCCCAGGCCCATCCCAGCGTATTCCCCAGACCGGACGGGTCGGAGTTATCGCGGTTTGCCATCTGGTTACCCTGCTCTGTCCAGCTACCGGTGTAGATCCAGCAAGAAGATGCGGTTGTACCGTCATCACGCAGATGCGCAAAGCTACTCAGCAACTGACCTTTCTTCGCAATCAGCACGCCATTAGCATCATAGAGATCTTCCAACGCATAGCCGTTGTTCTCTTTAGCTACTTCGTCAGATTGCGGTTCGTGCGGCTGCTTGTAGTTCCAGCTCATCTTCATCAGCGGTTCTACGCCTTTACCACCTTCGGCCTGGTACAACTCGCGCAGATGATGGTAGATACCCGCCAGAATTTCGCCGTCGTTACGCGCTTCGCCCGGCGCGTCCTGACCTTTCCAGTGCCACTGCAACCAGCGACCGGAGTTAGCGATAGAACCATCCTCTTCAGCAAAGCAGGTCGAAGGCAGACGGAATACTTCAGTCTGAATAGACGCCGGATCGACATCGTTCGACTCGCCGTGGTTCTGCCAGAAGGTAGAGGTTTCAGTCACCAGCGGATCGATAACCACCATGTACTTCAGTTTGCTCAGGCAGCTCACCACTTTGTTTTTATCCGGGAAGGACGCAACCGGGTTAAAGCCCTGGCAGAAATAACCGGTAACTTTGCCTTCATCCATCATGTTGAAATACTTGATGACGTCGTAGGTCTGGTCCCACTTCGGCAGCCAGTCATAGCCCCAGTTGTTCTCTTTCTGCGCGGCATCGCCATAGAAAGATTTCATCAGGCTAACGAAGAACTTCGGATAGTTGCTCCAGTAGTTCACCTGATCAGCCAGCGTCGCTTTCGGCGTGTTCGCTTCCAGATACGACTGCAAATCAACCTGTTTTTCTGACGGCAGCGTCAGATAACCTGGCAGGCTGGTAGAGAGCAGACCTAAGTCAGTCAGCCCCTGAATGTTGGAGTGACCACGCAATGCGTTCACGCCGCCACCGGCCATACCCATGTTACCGAGCAGCAACTGGATCATCGCCATAGTACGGATGTTCTGCGCACCCACGGTGTGCTGCGTCCAGCCCAGCGCGTACAGGAAGGTGGTTGTGCGATCCGGTGCGCTGGTGGAGGCCAGCACTTCACACACTTTCAGGAAGTCGGCTTTTGGCGTACCACAGATGTTTTCAACAACGTCCGGCGTGTAGCGGGAAACGTGCGCTTTCAGCAGGTTCCACACACAGCGCGGATGAGTCAGTGTTTCATCGCGTTTCGCATAGCCGTTTTCATCGAACTGATAGTTCCAGGACGATTTGTCGTACTGGCGTTTTTCAGCGTCATAACCGCTGAACAGGCCATCTTCGAAAGCAAAATCATCACGCACCAGTAGGCTGGCGTTGGTGTAATGTTTAACGTATTCGGCGTTGATTTTGTTGTTTTCGATCAGGTAGCGCAAAATGCCAGACAGGAACGTAATGTCCGTACCGGAACGAATAGGTGCGTAAATATCCGCCACAGAAGCGGTACGCGTAAAACGGGGATCGACAACGATCAAGGTTGCATCGTTGTTGTTTTTCGCTTCCATCGCCCAGCGGAAACCGACGGGATGCGCTTCAGCAGCGTTACCGCCCATTACCATTACGACGTTAGCGTTTTTGATATCCACCCAGTGGTTGGTCATAGCACCGCGACCAAATGTTGGAGCAAGACTTGCTACCGTTGGTCCGTGTCAGACGCGCGCCTGGTTGTCTACCGCCAGCATCCCGAGGGAGCGGGCAAATTTCTGGGTCAGCATCCCGGTTTCGTTGCTGGCACCGGAGGCACACAGCATACCGGTAGAAAGCCAACGGTTTACCGTTACGCCCTGCTCGTTCTTTTCAATAAAGTTAGCGTCACGGTCAGCTTTCATCAGCTTCGCAATACGGGAGAATGCTTCTTCCCAGCTAATGCGCTGCCATTTGTCAGAACCTGGCGCACGATATTTCGGGTAGCGCAGACGGTTTTCACTGTTGACGTAATCCAGCAAACCGGCCCCTTTCGGGCACAGCGCACCACGGCTTACCGGATGATCCGGGTCACCTTCAATGTGATAAATCGCTTCTCTGGCGTTTTTTGCGCCATCACCCAGGCTATACATCAATAGCCCGCAACCTACGGAACAGTATGTGCAGGTGTTACGGATCTCTTTAGCGCGTAATAATTTGTAGTTTCGCGCCTGAGCCAGTGCTTGCTTCGGGGCAAAGCCCAATGCCGCTACCGTTGTTCCAGCCATACCGCCCGCGCAGATTTTAAAAAATTGTCTGCGACTGACGTCCATTGCTTTCCTCTTTTTTCAGGGGTATTACTGCGCGAGGAAACTAACAGTAAAATTCTGAATCTTTTTGCGCGAAATCAAAAAGAACACGTGTTTGCCACAAAATAATCCGCCTGCGCAAATTGACCTACCTCAATAGCGGTAGAAAAACGCACCACTGCCTGACAGGCCAGTTAAAAAAATGCTATAAAATTCAGCTTAATTTTTAACGGCAAGAGAGACAAAACAGCGAGCATGACACGACAAAAAGCAACGCTCATAGGGCTAATAGCGATCGTCCTGTGGAGCACGATGGTAGGATTGATTCGCGGTGTCAGCGAGGGGCTCGGCCCGGTCGGCGGCGCAGCTGCTATCTATTCATTAAGCGGGCTGCTGTTAATCTTCACGGTTGGATTTCCGCGTATTCGGCAGATTCCGAAAGGCTATTTACTCGCCGGGAGTCTGTTATTCGTCAGCTATGAAATCTATCTGGCGCTTTCCTTAGGGTATGCGGCGACCCGTCATCAGGCGATTGAAGTGGGTATGGTGAACTATCTGTGGCCCAGCCTGACAATTCTCTTTGCCATTCTGTTTAATGGTCAGAAAACCAACTGGCTGATTGTACCAGGATTATTATTAGCCCTGGTCGGCGTCTGCTGGGTGTTAGGCGGTGAGAATGGGTTACATTATGATGAAATCATCAATAATATCACCACCAGCCCATTGAGTTATTTCCTGGCGTTTATTGGTGCGTTTATCTGGGCAGCCTATTGCACAGTAACGAATAAATACGCACGCGGATTTAACGGAATTACCGTTTTTGTCCTGCTAACGGGAGCATGTCTGTGGATTTACTATTTTCTCACGCCACAACCAGAAATGGTATTTAGCACGCCCGTCATGATTAAACTCATCTCTGCGGCATTTACCTTAGGATTTGCTTATACTGCATGGAATGTCGGTATATTGCATGGCAATGTCACCATAATGGCGGTAGGCTCGTATTTTACGCCTGTACTTTCCTCAGCGCTTGCAGCCGTGCTGCTCAGCGCCCCGCTGTCGTTCTCGTTCTGGCAAGGCGCACTAATGGTCTGCGGCGGTTCCCTGCTCTGCTGGCTGGCGACACGTCGTGGTTAAAATAATTGCCGGGTCTACGGCCCGGCAGTTAATCAGATAAATTCCGACAATATTAAAAAATAAATTTCAAATACCAGTAATTCACCTTATATCTCATTTCGACTTCGATCACATATCGATAAATAATATTATTCTATTTTTCTCATTGTTTTTAATCACCATTCTATTTTAAAAACAGTATGTCATTTATAAATGACGCCGTTTAAAATTCGTTTAGAAAATACGTTTAACGATAATTAAAAGGATTCTGTTAAATGAAATTAAAAATAGTTGCGGTGGTTGTAACTGGTTTGTTAGCTGCGAACGTAGCACACGCTGCCGAAGTCTATAACAAGGATGGTAATAAACTCGACCTTTATGGCAAGGTTACCGCTCTACGTTATTTTACTGATGATAAGCGTGACGATGGTGATAAAACTTATGCCCGTCTCGGCTTTAAAGGAGAAACGCAAATCAATGATCAAATGATTGGTTTTGGTCACTGGGAATATGATTTTAAAGGCTATAACGATGAAGCCAACGGCTCGCGCGGCAACAAGACCCGTCTGGCCTATGCTGGTTTAAAAATTAGTGAATTTGGCTCTCTGGACTATGGTCGTAACTACGGTGTCGGCTACGACATTGGTTCATGGACCGATATGTTGCCAGAATTTGGTGGCGATACCTGGAGTCAGAAAGATGTCTTCATGACATACCGTACCACCGGTCTAGCAACCTATCGCAACTACGATTTCTTTGGCTTAATTGAAGGGCTGAACTTTGCCGCGCAATATCAAGGCAAAAATAAACGTACTGACAACAGTCATCTTTATGGTGCTGACGACACGCGTGCCAACGGTGACGGTTTCGGTATCTCCTCAACTTATGTTTATGATGGCTTTGGTATCGGTGCGGTATATACCAAATCCGATCGGACAAATGCGCAGGAAAGAGCCGCAGCTAATCCTCTCAATGCCTCCGGTAAGAATGCAGAACTATGGGCCACAGGTATAAAGTATGATGCCAACAACATCTACTTTGCAGCTAATTACGATGAAACATTAAACATGACCACCTATGGGGATGGTTATATCTCTAACAAAGCACAAAGTTTTGAAGTGGTGGCGCAATATCAATTCGACTTCGGCTTGCGCCCATCACTCGCTTACCTGAAATCGAAAGGCAGAGATCTGGGCCGCTACGCCGACCAGGACATGATTGAGTATATCGACGTTGGTGCGACGTATTTCTTCAACAAAAATATGTCGACCTATGTTGATTATAAAATCAACCTGATTGATGAAAGCGACTTTACCCGTGCCGTAGATATTCGCACCGATAACATCGTCGCTACGGGCATTACCTATCAGTTCTAACGTCCTCTCCTGACCAGCCCTTCTCTGGGCTGGTTTTTGATTTAAGTGCTGCTGTATGACTCCTTAAGTAAAAATGAGCAATTCTTGATATTTCTGGTCATTCACCTCAATTAATATTATTCCATATCCTCCGGGGACATCTTACTATAATATTTATTGATGAGTGATTATGACCAATATTAATACAGCTTGTGTAAAAAATAATGCCAGTTATCAACTTAATAACGCATTACCTAACAAAGAAACCATCTCCAGCAATTTTTGTGAACGACTAGAACAATGGGGTAATAAATCGGTTAATAATGGTGAAGAAAGAGCAATTGCCGTGGAGCGAATTAAAGAAGCTTACAATTCGAACATGGCATCTCTTGATTTGTCATATCTTGATTTGAGTGAATTACCGCCTATCCCCTCGACAGTTAATACGTTAAATCTGGAAAACAATTGTCTAACTTGTCTTGACTTAGCTGACAATGCCAGTCTCGTTAATATCAACCTCAGCGTTAATAAAATTAACACGATAACCTTTCCAAAAGAACCAAAACTGGAAAACATTTATATTAATCATAACAATCTGGAAAGTTTAGATTTAAAAAATCAGCATTCATTGGTTAATCTGGAAGCGCAAAATAATAGCCTAAAAAAATGATATTTCTGATAGTTATAAACTGAAATTTCTTAATCTTGATTATAACAAGCTAGCATCGCTGGATGTCTCCCGGCAAGAATCTCTGATTGAGTTAAGTGCCCATCACAATATGATCACTGACCTTATATTACACAATCATCCCAGGATGAAAACAATCACTTTAAACGACAACCATATTGCACATTTAAACGCCAAAAACACTACAAAACTGGAATATTTAAACTTAAGCAATAACAATTTACTGCCAACCAATGACATTGATCAACTAATATCATCAAAACATCTTTGGCATGTATTAGTTAACGGCATCAACAATGATCCACTTGCACAAATGCAGTACTGGACTGCAGTAAGAAATATAATTGATGACACTAATGAAGTGACCATTGATTTATCAGGACTTAATTTAACCACTCAACCACCAGGGCTGCAAAACTTCACCTCTATCAATCTTGATAATAACCAACTCACACATTTTGATGCAACCAACTACGATAGACTCGTAAAGCTAAGTCTGAATAGTAATGCTCTTGAGTCAATAAATTTTCCTCAAGGCAGAAATGTAAGTATTACACATATATCTATGAATAATAATGCTCTCAGAAATATTGATATAGATAGGCTTTCATCAGTTACTTATTTTAGTGCGGCACATAATCAACTAGAGTTTGTGCAATTAGAATCTTGCGAATGGCTGCAATACCTGAATCTCAGCCATAATCAATTAACTGATATTGTTGCAGGTAATAAAAATGAACTCTTACTGCTGGATCTATCCCATAATAAACTAACAAGTTTACACAATGTCTTATTTCCCAACTTGAATACGTTACTTATTAACAACAATTTGCTTTCTGAAATTAAAATATTCTATAGCAACTTCCGCAATGTTCAGACATTAAACGCTGCTAACAACCAGTTGAAATATATAAATCTTGATTTCCTGACTTATCTTCCATCTATCAAAAGTTTAAGACTGGACAATAATAAAATAACCCACATTGATACTAATAATACATCCGATATTGGAACTTTATTCCCCATAATAAAACAGAGCAAAAACTTAAATTTTTTAAATGTTTCTGGGAAGAACAATTGACCTACTATGCAGCTCATGTTATTTAATTTGTTTTCCCCAGCACTTAAGCTTAATACTGGCCTGGCAATTCTTTCGCCTGGTGCATTTGAAGTTCACTCTGACGGAATAGATGCGGATAACGAATTGTTTCACTATACTATTAAAAAAGCATATACCCCATATAATATACACACTTACAAGACAGAGGAAGTTGTAAACCAGAGGAATATAAAAGTTAAAAACATGACCTTAGGGTAATGCTGCCAACTTACTGATTTAGTGTATGATGGTGATTTTAAGGTGCTTGCGTGGCTTCCATTTCCATCAG
>NZ_JBDYCV010000102.1:0-12730 GCF_040495915.1 Shigella sp. FJ200513
CTGATGGAAATGGAAGCCACGCAAGCACCTTAAAATCACCATCATACACTAAATCAGTAAGTTGGCAGCATTACCCTTTTCAGGAAGGTAAAACCGTCTGTTCCGGGCAAGTCTATATCCATAATGATTAAATCAACAGGACGGGTTCGGAGATAATCGATGGTTATGCGGTAATCATCCGTTTTCAGGACAATCTGCAATTCACTGTTTTTTTGCAACAGAACTTCAATAGACATTCTGATGATAGGATGAGTATCCATAATGATCACCGACGTTGGTTTCATAGTTACCAGTCTCATAGGAGCGGACAATTTTCCGTTAGGGCGGTAAATTGTACTTTGATACATGAAAATACGGGTTTTCTTGATTCAGACGCGCAGCGGTGTGCGTTTGTTTGCCGCTATAGCGAAATAAATCAGAAAATCAGACGCGGTCGTTCACTTGTTCAGCAACCAGATCAAAAGCCATTGACTCAGCAAGGGTTGACCGTATAATTCACGCGATTACACCGCATTGCGGTATCAACGCGCCCTTAGCTCAGTTGGATAGAGCAACGACCTTCTAAGTCGTGGGCCGCAGGTTCGAATCCTGCAGGGCGCGCCATTTCTTCTTCATTTATGCCCGTCTTATCCGTTTCCGCTTTGCCCTTCACCACATCACTTTTTGTCGCTGTTTGGCGAGATAATTCAACGGTGTCAGGCTGTAAAACGCCTTAAAAACAGAGATAAAGTACGACGTGCTGCTATAGCCACATAATTGCGCCACCTGAGTGATATTTTTGTTATCCATCAATAACATCTGTACGGCGTAACGCATACGACACTCTGTGACAATCTGGCTATAGCTGGTATTTTCGTTTTTTAATTTCTTTTTGAGCAGGCTGGGGCTTAAACATAGCGAACTGGCGACAATTCGCAGATTCCAGTAATGCTGAATATCGCTTTGAATAATGCGGCAGACGCTGTCGCGGACGCTGCTGCGTAAGATATACATCAGTAGGGCAATAAACCGCGATTGCTCAAGAAAGTTAGACAATACGGTAAAAAGTAATGCGCGCGTCAACTCCGCTTCGCAGGGTTTGCTGGATTGCTGCTTGCTGTGGTTGGTGGCTAGCCGGAACACTTCCGGTGTACGGCTATGACAAGCGATAACCGGGGTTGCTAGCCGCGACCAGGGCTTTACACAGGTTAATTTCTTATTTAAAAACAACAGATAATCGTTGATGATGTTACGGTTGATGTGGGTGATTAATACGTGATTTAACGTTGAGAGTTCAATGACGTTATTGTTGCACGCGAAGGCGGCCAGGTAGTTTTTCGGAAGGGTAAACGTAGCATGGTTATTGACGCTTACCTCTACCTCTTTTTCGGTCAGGATCACCACGCAAGGTTCACTGCTGCTCAATTGCATTTCGCACTCCTCAGATATCAGAAACTCCGCTCAAAGGATCTATGCTTCCTGCATGAGTGATCGGCCCGTTCGCCGATAACGATCTTCTTTCTTTAGCATGCTTTTTAGCAATTAATCTTGATGGAATTCTGACGAGAGCGAAAGAGGTAAGCCAGGTCGTACCCGACTTACCTGGAGGGGATTTAATACTCGAGAATGCCGTGCGCGACGGGCAAATAGCGCAGAGAGAAATAGAGCATGTCTTTACCGCAAGAGGAACGTTTCGCTAACAGCGAGGCAATTTCTGCGTCCGGTTTCGGTTTCGCTGTAAAGGTTTTGCCTTTGCCGGCGACAAACAGTTCATAAACAATGCCGCTTGCTGGGGCGGAGCTTTGGCAATCGGCGCTGGCCTGTAGATAACGTTCACGCTGTTCAGCGGTAAGTTTATCCACGCCGCTGCCATCCTGTACCCAGACATTAACTCCGGTTGCTTTAACTTGTTCCAGCAGTTGGCGATAGCCATCGGGCGACATGTTTCCGGCGAAAAAACTACTGATATAAACCGGTTTTGCTGAAACATCGCTAATCAGCCGCTGCGCGTTGTTTAACCATGTTAGCAAAGGTTGACGGGCGGCTTCGCTGCGCCAGTTCAGGTCGTCAATTTCCGCGCTGATGTACCAGCCATCCGGCGTTATGCCAGGCGCGGCGCTCCATAATCTGGCTTGCTGGAGATCGGCAGCCAGCAGGCGATTAAGATAGCTTTCCAGCGCTGCAGACGACTGTTTCTGGTGCATAAAAAATTCCGGATCGGCGTTCAGCCCGACAATCAGCTTCAGGCCAGTCTGTTGCGCAGCTGCGGCACGCTTAAACAATAACGTGCGCTGTTCTGGCTGGGTAAATGCATCGCCGTAACGGGTCCATTGCAAAACCAGGGTATCGAAGCCTTGAAAACGTAACTGACTCATCAGCCCCTGCCACTGGGTATCGGTAACCTGACTATCTCGGTTTTGTGGTTGCCAGATAATACCTTTCATCGCAAAGGAAAAAGGGCTGACCAAAAGCAGTGTCAGCAATACGAAAATGAACTTACGCATTTACCAGTGCACTCCAATGGTGAGAAACGCGTTGTTGCGCTCTCCGTTACGTTGATTAATCGCCTTAAAGGTATGTTGATACTCGACGCCGAGACTGACTTTGTGCGGCCAGGCGTCGTAGTGCGTCTCGCCGGTCCAAATATTCCAGCGGACCCCGACACCGCCAAGCTGCGCGCCCTGAGTGCCTTTATCACGATAGCCGTTGTCCTGAACGTGAGCGTAAGGCTCAATAGTCTGTCCGTTAGCTACCTTCTGATGCCAGCTGACGCGATAATCTGCCGTCCACGCCTGAATATCCTGGCGGATATATTGCGCCGCATCGAGGTACAGGTTTTGGGCAAACCAGCCTGAACCGTTCGGGTGCCATTCGTCGCTGTATTTGCCGCCATTAAAGAATGAGGCGCTGGCGCGCAGCATGGTATCGGATGCGCCATTTTGCCCGTTCAGCGGCAACTGCTGTTCGACGGCGAGGAAAAAGATCTGATCGCGCAGCGGCTTCCAGCGCAGACCGGTGCCGGACATCGGATTTTTCACCGGCATCATCACCCCGTTTTCTCCGGTATCGGCAAAGACGCGGCTATAAACTGAGAGCAGGTCGCCTTCCAGCAGCATATTGCGTCCGATGCGGTACTCGGCTTCCAGTTGTCCGTAGCTACGATAGCTTTTCCCAGGCGCTGCACCGCCGACATTATTGTTAGCGGTACTCATTGCGCCGGAACGCAAGCCGATGGAAGAATCGAAACTGAACGTCCAGCGGCGACCGACCTCCTCATGCAAACGGCGGAAATTGAAGCGTTGCTGATTTTGCTCTGGGGTCAGTGGGGTTATGCCTGATTATCAATGTCATCAATCACGAGCCGGGCGTAGTGCTGCGTCGCAGGCATGTCATCCAGACGCTGGTTCACGTAGGCCAGTTGTCGGATCAGTGCCGGATCGTCCGGAAGCCCTTTATGCGCCTGTTCGAGCATTTCCCGCGACTGTGCGATATCACCGCTATCCCACAAGGCGTAACCAAGCGCTGCCTGGGTGTTGCTATTATTTGGTTCCAGTTCCAGCGCGGCGCGCAAATCACTCACCGCGGCCGGAACATTATGACGTTGGCGATAAATTGTCGCCCGCGCAACGTAAGAGTTGGCAGAAGGGGCAATATTGATTGAGCGCGTGAGATCGTTCAGTGCGAGTTCTGGCTGAGCTGGGATATAACGTCGCGCATGCAGCCACCAGTATTGAGCATTGTTTCCCAGCTCACGTTGTTCTGCCTGTTGAAGCCAGCGATCGCGAGCTGCGCCATTTCCCGCTGCCTGAGCGGTGTTGGCGGCGGCGAGCAGATCATCATTGCTCATGTCGTGAAGACTGATTTTCTGCCAGGCCGCCAGTGCGGTGGCGTAGTCCTCAACCTGATACGCCTGATAGGCTACCGCACGATGTTGCCAGGCGCTCGGTTGTCGTTGTTCGGCCTGAAGCCATGCATACAACGCCACACCGGGTAGCGTGTCCCGATAACACTTTGCCAGACGGTTCCAGGCGGCAGCATCGTAGGAAGGCGACATATCGCCCAGCAAGCGAACTATTGCCGGGCAATTATCTGCAATACCCGGCAACTGACTTTGCCACTGACGTTGCTCCGCCAGCGGTAAGGGTTTCGATAAAATCGCCACCTTCGCCGGCGTTGCTAGGTAAGGATGACTTTCCAGCAGAGACGCCAGTCGCGCCATTAAAGTCTGGCTGACACGCGCATCGCCCTGGAAAGGATAGCGTTGCAGCAATAAATCGGCAGCTTCGCGTGACTGCTCGTTCTGCATCAGTTGCCAGGTCAGTTGATCCAGGCGGGGAAGATTTGTCGGTTCTTGCTGATACAGCAATCGTGCCAGACGCAGAGATTCAGCCTTGTTACGGGTCGCCACGCTGACAGCATAACGCTCCTCAAGCATTTCATTGGCGGGGAGGGTGGCGAGCAGTTTTTGCGCTGCGTCGTACTGACCTTCTTTTAACAGCACCGGTAGCGTCGCGCCAACAACATACTGGCGGTTATCGGCAAACTGCACCGTATAATTCGCCAATGCCTGAACGGGGTTGGCGCTGTATTTAGATAACAGATAGAGCCAACTTTTCTCTTGTGCGCCCGTGGTAAACAGCGGCTTATTTTCAATGAGATAATGCTGGAGGCGTGCTTTTTCGCCACGATAAGCCAGCGCGGTCGCGTAAGTAATATATGACTGAGGATCGGTGAAGATCCCCTGTGATTGCAGTGCCAGGATCCGATCGTCCAGCTGCCCGGCAAGAAGCACGTCAAACCACTGACGGCGTTCTGCCGCGCTTAATGTGTTCTGCTGGCGTGCTTCATTGTATAGCGTATCTGCCTGGGATCATTGTTTCAGGTAGATTGCCCGTTGCAGCAGATCGGTTCGCAGCGTTTTTCCTTCCGGCGATGCAGCAAACGTCGCATCGTTCAGTTGCGCTCTGGCGACAGGTAATTGTGCCAGCCGCAGGGCATTCTGCCCGACTTCACTGCGACAACGCAGGGTCGGCGCAGCGTCGCCCGCTTTTTGCTGGGCAAGCAGTTCTTCAACAGTCGTAACGCTTTTCACTTCAACTGGAATAGCCGCCAGACTGCGCTCAAGTCGGGCATCTCCTGGGTGACGTTTCAGTTGATCCTCAAGCAACAGCCGCGCCCGGTCATCATGACCAAAATGACGATAGGCTTCCGCAAGGTATAAAGTCAGCGGAATATTATCCGGCACCTGTTGGTGTATATATTCAAATTCGCGGATGGCGGTTGCTTCGTCGTTATTTTTCTGTGCCTTCAGCGCCTTATCGAGACGGGGATAAATAACAAAATGGCGATAATCGCTCAGCCCCAGCTCTTCTGCGCTGGTGCCGATATTGTCTGCGAGTGCGCTGGTACTCAATAAAGACGTCAGCAGTAAACCAGACCATCCGATGACGCGATTAAGGTTATTCTCCTTCATTTTCGGACTCCAGTTGCGCAACCTGTTCTGTGTTTAAACCTGCTTTGAGTAATAGTGATTGCATCGAAACTTGTAATTCGCGTTGAATTGTCAGGACGCGATCCAACGTTTCCTGGCTGATAACGCCTTCGGTGACCAAAAACTTGCCGAGCGGCAGAGAACTGCGTTCATGGCGCAATAACAACACGTTAATTGCTGAACGATTAATATGACCGAGCGTGGTCAGTATTTCGGCGAACAGGAACTGATGCGGCACATATTGCCGCCAGATTTCACCGGTCTGCTGTTCCGTGAGCCACTGATGCTGAACCGCATTGTACAACATTGCCCGCGGATCGTGACCGCGTCGGCGTGCATACCAGTGGCGTAACCCTGTGACAATTTGTCCCCGCAGAACAATGACGTAACGCACTTTGCGTCCGACTTTACGCGTCAGGGCCGCCAGCGAAACCGGGTCAATACCATCTTCACTGCCGACAATTAACTCATCATTTTCCAGACGCAGCGGCAGTACTGCATAATGCAGCGCTACGGAGGCTGGCATTTCGGCAATCAGCGAGGACGGGATCTGCCAGGCATCGATGGATTCCCACGCCACGCCGTTTTGCTCTGCCAGCGCCTGTGCCAGCTGCTCGGCGCTAATCAGCCCCTGCATCAGCATTGAACCGCCCAGGCGTAGACCTTCGACGCGATTACGCAGTGCTGTATCGAGTTGTTCTTCAGTGATGACCTGATTTTCCAGCAGAATTTGACCTAACGGGCGCAACGAGCGGGTATCGCCAGTGACGCTGGGGAAGTCATGCGTTGTTTTATCCCACGCGACGCGACGCGGATCGCCGTGCTGAAGAACCTGTTTCAGCACGCGCCAGTTAGCCATAAAGTTAATCAGGTTGCCCCAGAAAAGACGCAGGACGGAAAGCAGGCCCTGCGTGAGGCCGTAGTAGCCAGTGACGAAAATCACTCGCTGCACGATGCGGTTAACCATCAAGCCAAAGTTTAGCCACAGCAGGGTCATTAACCATGCGCTGCCGCTAAAAATAGAAAGGAAATGCCAGGCATCGGGCCACAAACTTTCATACGCCAGCAACAGCAAAAGCTGGATCATCACCAGCATCGCGAGGAAGCTGACAAAGTTACTGATTGCCCCTTTGCGGTCGCGCCAGAGAAAGTAGTTCAGCGTCAGGCTGGAGGTCCATTTATGGGTTTTAAAGCCCTGGAAAACAATGCCGATGATCCAGCGAGATTTTTGTCGAACCGCAGTCGAAAAGGTATCGGGGAAATATTCGCGCACGCAGATCATGTTTGACGTCCGTGCGTGCTGTAAAAATTTACGCTGCTCGCGTTCTTTGGCTTCGTCCACCACCGGAAAACGGACAAAAATTTCCGTCATACCTTTTTCTTTCAGGCGGAAGCCAATGTCGTAATCTTCAGTAAGACTCTGCACGTCGAAAGCAATACCGTTACCGTCAGCTAACAGTGCGGTCACGGCGCGGCGGCTGAAACAGGTGCCGACGCCTGCGCTGGGCACTTGTCCGGCGAGGGCTTCACGCACCGGAACATCTTTGCCATGCAGTTCTGAAAACTCATCAATGTAAGTCATGCTGGTGAAGTGCGTCCATTCGCGTTCAAACGGATACACTGGGATCTGAATCAGATCTTTACGCTCGACCAGATAGTTGAACAGACGCAATTCCATCGGTGAAATCACATCTTCGGCGTCATGCAGAATAAAACCAGCAAAAGCGAAATTGGCGCTACGTTCAAACTGGGTGATGGCGTCCAGCACGTTGTTCAGGCAGTCGGCTTTGCTGGTGGGACCAGGACGCGCGCAGACTACCTTATGCACGTTCGGAAAGCGAGCGCACACTTCGTCAACATCACGTTGAGTATCGGGGTCGTTGGGGTAGGTGCCAACAAAGATATGATAGTTTTCGTAGTCGAGCGTGGTCGCCGCCAGCTCGGCCATATTGCCGATGACGCCCGTTTCATTCCACGCCGGAACCATAATCGCTAACGGTTTTTCATCTGGTTTATACAGTTCGCGGTAACTCATTCGCGGGTAGCGGCGATAAACACTCAACTTGCGTTTAATGCGGCGTACCCAGTAGACGACATCAATAAAAAAATCGTCCAGCCCGCTGATGAACATGATGACCGCTAACGTTATCGCGATTACTTTTAAGCCGTAGAGCCAGGTAGCAAAAACATCAAGAAGCCAGTCCACACAAAAACCTTACATTAACGCTGGTTATGTTTAGGGTGGCGTATATTAAGGTTTTTTATGAATTGTGACAGCTTTTTACCATTAATATGTATGACTATTGCGGCACGTTATTTTTACACTGGTTATAAAAGTTGCCGTTTGCTGAATAATTAAGCGGGTAATGTGATAACAAACCTTGTCCCCCGCGCATCTGACGTTACCGCAACCGTGCCTTTATGCGCGACAACAATCGATTTCACTATCGCCAGCCCAATACCGCTACCTTCACCTTTTCGCTGGCGGGAGGGGTCAACGCGATAGAAACGGTCAAACAATCGCGGTAAGTGCTCGGGCGCAATGGGCGTACCGGGGTTTTCGACGGAAACTTGCACCTGGTGATCGACCGTCTGACAGCGTACTACAATTGTCTCTCTGGTTGGCGTATAACGAAGGGCATTAGAAAGCAGGTTGCTTAGCGCCCGACGCAGCATCAACGGATCGCCCGCAACCTGACGTTTGTCGCCAACAAACCGCAACTCCACGCCGCGATCTTCCGCTAGCGCCTCGAAAAAATCGAACACTTTGCCGACTTCATCCGCCAGGTTGAGCATTTTCTTTTCGGGGATTAGCTGGTTGTTATCGGCCTGAGCGAGAAACAGCATATCGCTGACCATTTTCGCCATTCGCGTCAGCTCTTCGAGATTAGAGTAGAGCACATCTTCCAGCTCCTTCTGGCTGCGCGACTGGCTGAGGGCGATTTCCGTTTGCGTAATGAGATTAGTAATTGGTGTGCGAATTTCGTGGGCGATATCCGCTGAGAAATTGGACTGGCGAGTAAAGACATCCTCAATACGCTCGATCATATGGTTGAACGACAGTACCAGCTGTTCCAGCTCAATCGGCACGGTCTGCGGGTCAAGGCGAACGTCGAGATCTTTCGAGGTGATATTCTGGATTTGACGGCTGACGCTGCGGATCGGCGCGTGACCTTTATGTACCGCCAACAGCACGATAAAGACGATCAGGATGCTGATTACCGATGCGGTCATAATAAGTTTATTCATCAAATCATTTATGTAATGAAGATGAAAATCGATCGACAGCGCGATGTAGAGCGTATAAATCGGTTTGCCGTCCACCAACGGGCCAACCGGCAAGTTAATCATCCGCCAGTTGCTGTGTTCCATATGCCCGTGACCGTGGCCTGGCATCATAATCGTCGGGCCGGAAAGGAGATACACCTCGCCACCCCGCGCGTCTTTATCGGGTATGGCATCACGTGCAAACTCGCGGATATCAGGCGCACCGGGGGAGTGATACACCGTTTTGCCGTGGCTATCTGCCAGGGAAATCAACACGTTGGAATAACCACTGACGATATCTTCCAGCGTCATTAAGCGTCGGGCTTGCGTTTCGTCAGGGTGATTTAGTACCCGTTCAAGGGTGGCGCTAATCTCTTTTAAATCATTAATGTCCTGCTCGGCAAAATGCACTTTTACTGAGTGGATTATGATCCATGCAAAGGCGAAAAACGCCGCGATGGTGGCCTGGCTGATAAAAAAGGTCAGGCGGGTTGCCAGCGAAAACGGGCGCTGAAATGGCTTACTGACCATCCGGCACCTCAAGCATGTAACCCACGCCGCGCACGGTTTGAATCAGCTTCGGCTCAAAGTCGTTGTCGATTTTGCCGCGTAGCAGCTTCACCGCCACATCAATGGCGTTAGTGTCGCTGTCGAAATTCATGTCCCATACCTGCGAGGCGATAAGCGAGCGGGGCAGCACTTCGCCCTGATGGCGGAGAAAAAACTCCAGCAGAGTAAATTCTTTACTGGTCAGAGTGATGCGCGTGCCGCTGCGGGTGACTTTGCGGCTGACGAGATCGACCATCAGATCGGCAACCTGAAACTGACTTTCGATAATCACCGCCGCCCCGCGCCGCAGGAGAGTGCGCACCCGCGCCAGCAGTTCAGCAAAAGCGAACGGTTTCACCAGGTAGTCATCTGCCCCCAACTCCAGCCCCTTGACGCGATGTTCAATGGTGCCAAGCGCGGTAAGCAACAGAATCGGCATCCCTTTATTGGCGGAGCGCAACATGCGCACGATATCCCAGCCGTTCACGTCTGGCAGCATAATATCGAGGATTATCAGGTCATAATCACCGGTCATCGCCAGATGGTAGCCATTCAGCCCGTTGTCGGCCAAATCGACCACAAAACCGGCTTCGGTTAACCCTTTGGTCAAGTATTCTCCGGTTTTCTTTTCATCTTCGACAATCAACAGTTTCATATTTCCTCCGCATGTTGCCCGGGCAATTCTAGAGTAGCGGGATCAGATGGCAATCGCTTATTGGCAAAATGACAATTTTGTCATTTTCCTGTCACCGGAAAATCAGAGCCTGGCGAGTAAAGTTGGCGACATAAAATCACCAGAAATTATGAGCCTATGTCTCCTTGTAAACTTCTGCCATTTTGTGTGGCCCTTGCGCTAACTGGTTGTTCACTGGCACCGGATTATCAGCGTCCGGTAATGCCCGTACCGCAGCAGTTCTCACTCAGCCAGAACGGCCTGGTTAACGCAGCGGATAACTACCAGAACGTGGGCTGGCGCACCTTTTTTGTTGATAATCAGGTGAAGACGCTGATTAGCGAGGCGCTGGTGAATAACCGGGATTTGCGCATGGCGACGCTGAAAGTGCAGGAGGCACGGGCGCAATATCGTCTGACCGATGCCGACCGCTACCCACAGCTCAATGGCGAGGGCAGCGGCAGCTGGAGCGGCAATCTTAAAGGCGATTCAGCCACGACGCGGGAGTTCTCGACTGGCCTTAACGCCAGCTTTGATCTCGATTTTTTCGGTCGCTTAAAGAACATGAGCGAAGCCGAGCGCCAAAATTATTTAGCCACTGAGGAAGCCCAGCGCGCGGTGCATATTTTGCTGGTTTCTAATGTCGCGCAAAGCTATTTCAATCAGCAGCTGGCGTATGCGCAATTGCAAATAGCCGAAGAAACGCTGCGTAATTATCAGCAGTCATATGCGTTTGTCGAAAAACAACTGTTGACCGGTAGCAGCAATGTTCTGGCGCTGGAACAGGCTCGCGGGGTGATAGAAAGTACCCGCAGTGACATCGCTAAACGTCAGGGGGAACTGGCGCAGGCGAATAATGCATTGCAACTGTTATTGGGAAGCTACGGCAAGCTACCGCAAGCGCAGACAGTAAACAGCGGCAGCCTGCAAAGCGTTAAATTACCGGCGGGCTTGTCGTCGCAAATCTTATTGCAGCGCCCGGATATTATGGAAGCTGAACACGCGTTAATGGCGGCTAATGCTAATATTGGTGCTGCGCGTGCGGCATTTTTCCCGTCTATCAGCCTGACCAGCGGAATATCAACCGCCAGCAGCGATCTGTCGTCATTATTTAACGCTAGCAGCGGGATGTGGAATTTTATTCCTAAAATTGAGATCCCCATTTTTAATGCCGGACGCAACCAGGCCAATCTGGATATCGCCGAAATTCGCCAGCAGCAGTCGGTGGTGAATTATGAACAGAAAATCCAGAACGCCTTTAAAGAGGTGGCAGATGCGCTGGCATTACGTCAAAGCCTGGACGATCAAATCAGCGCCCAGCAGCGTTATCTGGCGTCGCTGCAAATTACCCTGCAACGGGCGCGGGCATTATATCAGCACGGCGCGGTAAGTTATCTGGAAGTGCTGGATGCCGAGCGTTCTTTATTTGCAACCCGACAAACTTTACTTGACCTGAATTATGCCCGTCAGGTTAACGAAATTTATTTGTATACCGCCTTAGGGGGCGGTTGGCAGCAATAATTTTTAACTCCAGGAGAGAATAAATGAAAAAAGCACTGCAAGTCGCAATGTTCAGTCTGTTTACCGTTATTGGCTTTAATGCCCAGGCTAACGAACATCATCATGAAACCATGAGCGAAGCACAACCACAGGTCATTAGTGCCACCGGTGTGGTAAAAGGTGTTGATCTGGAAAGCAAAAAAATCACCATCCATCACGATCCGATTGCTGCCGTCAACTGGCCGGAGATGACCATGCGCTTTACCATCACCCCGCAGACGAAAATGAGTGAAATTAAAACCGGCGACAAAGTGGCGTTTAATTTTGTCCAGCAGGGCAACCTTTCTTTATTACAGGATATTAAAGTCAGCCAGTAACCCAGGTTTAATGAGATGAAAAAAATCGCGCTTATTATCGGCAGCATGATCGCGGGCGGTATTATTTCAGCGGCAGGTTTTACCTGGTTTGACCAGGCGGAACCGCACGCAGAAAAAATGCCGACCGCAGAACGTAAAATCTTATTCTGGTACGACCCGATGTATCCCAATACGCGGTTCGATAAACCAGGTAAATCGCCGTTTATGGATATGGATCTGGTGCCGAAATATGCCGATGAAGAGAGTTCTGCGTCTGGTGTGCGCATTGACCCGACTCAGACGCAGAATCTGGGGGTGAAAACGGCTACCGTCACGCGCGGGCCGCTGACTTTTGCCCAGAGTTTCCCGACGAATGTCAGTTACAACGAGTATCAGTATGCCATTGTGCAGGCTCGCGCTGCCGGGTTTATCGACAAGGTGTATCCGCTTACCGTGGGCGATAAAGTACAAAAGGGCACACCGCTTCTCGACCTGACCATTCCCGACTGGGTGGAAGCGCAGAGTGAGTATTTACTGTTGCGCGAAACCGGCGGTACGGCGACCCAGACTGAAGGCATTCTTGAGCGGCTGCGACTGGCGGGAATGCCGGAGGCGGATATTCGCCACCTGATCGCCACGCAAAAAATCCAGACTCGCTTTACGCTCAAAGCGCCCATTGATGGCGTGATCACCGCGTTTGATCTGCGCGCGGGAATGAATATCGCCAAAGATAACGTGGTCGCGAAAGAGGAAGGTAGGTTGCTTATCTGTGTCTGTCATTGTCTAGCATTGTCCACTGTAGTTAATTAACTGTCTGTTATAACTCGAAAAACAACCTTTTTTTCACCTGAGTATGTCTACGAACGTCAAATATAGTTGTTTACTGTGCGCTGTTGTCCATGTGATATTGTGTAC
>NZ_JBDYCV010000103.1:0-12375 GCF_040495915.1 Shigella sp. FJ200513
GATGGAAATGGAAGCCACGCAAGCACCTTAAAATCACCATCATACACTAAATCAGTAAGTTGGCAGCATTACCGAGGTTATAAACCCCCTGACCGGAAAGAATATAGGCACCATGTTCCTGAACGTGTGTTTCGATATAACCGTGGCTGGCACCTGGTGCAAAAGAGAGGATATGCATGTTCATATCAAAACCTAACTCTTTGGGCAGAAAATCCAGCAGGATCACATCATCCATACCTTCATAGTGAATGCGTTCCAGTTCGCTGGCATTGCCAGAAAACAGCCACGGTGCATGGCCTTCTACCGGAACATAGCGGCGCTTATATAAAAAGATTTGGCTGTCTTCGGCCTGGGCGTTAACAAACGTCATTAAGGAGCCTGGTGGGCAATAAAGATAGCCACCTTCGCTTAAGGCAAATGTTTTGCCTTCGGCTTTGGCAGTGATATTTCCAGAGATCACATACAGGAACGTTTCAATGCCTTCGCCACCGAAGCCCTGTTGGTTGCCACCGTTTTGATGCAGTGTGACCAGATAATCAACAAAAGAGGCACCCAGCTTTGGCGTGGAGAGGATTGTCGCGTCACAATTTTCAAAGTCCGGAATAATATTTTTTATCAGACCATCCGGGGTTAACAGTGCGAAATTACCGTGTTTAACAATCGCACGGTTAGCCAGTAAATCTTCGCGGTAACCGGTGACGTTATTTAAATATCCCATTTATGACTCCTTATTCCTGCCAGGCAAGTTGATAAAGCATGAGTGCCAACGTTTTGACCCCTTCGGCAAGGTCAGTAATATTGGTGCGTTCCGCCGGGTTATGGCTGATCCCGTTGATGCTGGGGATAAAAATCATGCAGGTTGGTACGCGAGGCGCGAAAATTTGCGCGTCGTGCCCGGCACCACTGTGCATCACCCGGTAATTCAGTTTTTCTCTTTCACACAATTCTGTCAGGGTGGCGACCAGCTCCTTATTCATCGGCACGGGTTCTTCGTCCATCCATAAATCGATATCAATACCAATGTCCATTTCATCGCAAATCGCCCGCATGTCGTTTTCTAACTGTTGGGTGAAATCGCGCAGCACGGCAGCGTCGGTATGACGACAATCAATGGTGAACGTGGTTTTACCCGGCACCACATTTACCGTATTCGGGCGCGGCTCTACTTTGCCAAAGGTCAGAACCAGCGGATCGCCCATCTTTTTCGCTTTTTCGATCGACTGATGGCAAATGCGACTGAAAGCGTAAACCGTATCACGACGATAACCCATCGGCGTGGTGCCTGCATGGTTTGATTCGCCGTTCAGCGTCACCGTATAGCGACGCTGCCCGACAATTGCATTCACCACGCCAATTGATTGCCCATTACTTTCCAGCACACAGCCCTGTTCAATATGCAGTTCAACAAAGGCTTTTATAGCCTGACGCGGAGTTAGTGGGGCGTTCGGCAGAGTAAATCCGCAAGCCTTCATCGCATCGGCAAAACTATTTCCTTTGGCATCACAGATATTCCGCACGTCGTCAGGATTCGCCAGCCCAAAGATATTTTTACTGCCCCAGAAGACATACGGGAAGCGGCTGCCTTCTTCTTCTGCCATCGCCACCACTTCGACCGTACGTAACGGTGCGCCGTATTGCGTTTTCAACCAGTCAATTGCCAGCCACGCCGCCAGCGCGCCGAATTGCCCGTCGAGGTTACCGCCGTTAACCACGGTATCGATATGCGAACCGCTCAGAACCACTTCCTGTGGATATTCGGTGCCACTCAGGCGACCGTATAAATTCCCCACTTCATCGAAACGTGTTTCCAGCCCACTTGCTGCCATTCTTTTTTTAAATTGCTGCTGGGTTTCCAGCCATTCCGGCGAATAAAGTAAACGGGTCATCCCACCCGTTGGGTCAGCGCCAAAAGAGGAAAGCCAGGGCAGCGTTTCTTCTATAGCTTGACGGGAATGTGTAATTTCGCCGCACGCAATTCGATGCGTTATGCGGTGGATTATGCGGCAATGAACGACCACAGGTTGTGGCTCAAGGGATTCGCCTCGGGCGTTTCACGGTTAAACAGCCACAGCGTTATTGTTTGCTGCGTATTACGCCGCCTTCGCATCCTCAACCGCTTGCAGCTGCATGGATGCAACGCGCGGAGGAAACCGGACTTTTCGGGCCACTGGCGATGGCGGCAAGCGATCCGCTGCCCGCTGAATTACGCCAGTTTCGTCACTGTTTTCAGGCCGCGCTCAATGGCGTTAAGACCGACTGGCGGCACTGGCTGGGTAAAGGCCCCGGATTAACGCCAAGTCATGATGACACGTTGAGCGGAATGCTGCTGGCGGCCTGGTATTATGGCGCTTTAGATGCGCGCGCCGGTCGCCCGTTTTTTGCCTGTTCCGACAATCTTCAACTCGTTACCACAGCGGTGAGCGTCAGTTATTTACGTTATGCCGCGCAAGGATATTTCGCCTCGCCACTCCTGCACTTTGTCCATGCTCTGAGTTGCCCGAAACGTACCGCTGTTGCGATTGATTCGCTGCTGGCGCTGGGGCATACGTCAGGGGCAGATACGCTGCTGGGGTTCTGGCTTGGCCAACAATTATTACAAGGAAAACCATGAAAACACTGGTTGTAGCTCTTGGGGGCAACGCCTTACTCCAGCGCGGTGAGGCGCTGACGGCGGAAAATCAATATCGCAATATCGCCAGTGCTGTACCCGCGCTGGCACGCCTGGCCCGTTCTTATCGGCTGGCGATTGTTCACGGCAACGGGCCGCAGGTGGGGCTGCTGGCGTTACAGAATCTGGCGTGGAAAGAGGTAGAACCGTATCCGCTGGATGTACTGGTGGCGGAAAGCCAGGGGATGATTGGCTATATGCTGGCGCAGAGCTTGAGCGCACAGCCGCAGATGCCGCCTGTTACGACGGTGCTGACGCGCATTGAGGTTTCGCCTGATGATCCGGCGTTTTTGCAGCCAGAGAAATTTATTGGTCCGGTTTATCAGCCAGAAGAACAAGAGGCACTGGAAGCGGCTTACGGCTGGCAGATGAAACGTGATGGTAAATATTTGCGCCGGGTGGTGGCGTCTCCGCAACCGCGTAAAATTCTCGACAGCGAAGCCATCGAGTTGTTGCTCAAAGAGGGGCATGTGGTGATTTGCAGTGGCGGCGGCGGTGTGCCTGTGACGGAAGATGGGGCAGGGAGTGAAGCGGTGATTGATAAAGATCTCGCCGCTGCGTTGCTCGCCGAGCAGATTAATGCCGATGGACTGGTGATCCTCACCGATGCTGATGCGGTATATGAAAACTGGGGAACGCCGCAGCAACGTGCCATTCGCCATGCCACACCGGATGAGTTAGCGCCATTTGCCAAAGCCGATGGTTCGATGGGGCCGAAGGTAACGGCGGTGAGTGGTTATGTCAGAAGCCGTAGTAAACCCGCGTGGATTGGGGCGTTATCGCGAATTGAAGAGACGCTGGCGGGCGAAGCGGGGACCTGTATTTCGCTGTAGTGATGAGAGCATCCGGCAATCGGTGCACCATGCCTGATGCGACGCTTGACGCGTCTTATCAGGCCTACAATGGGTACCGGAGCGGTAAGCCGGATAAGGCGTTTACGCCGCATCCGGCAATCAAATGAGCACCTGCTTAACTGAACTTACTCTGCGCCCAAATCACGCCGCTGGCATACTCTGGCGGCAGCAGCGGGATTAAGGCTTCCAGCGTCGCAGTCAGACGCGATGTGTCGCTGTCGGTCAAATTCAGATGCCCCACTTTACGCCCCGGACGGACTTCTTTGTCGTACCAGTGCAGATGCACCAGCGGCAATTTCAGCCAGTCATAATTCACATCGCTACCAATCAGATTGATCATCACCGACGGATTATTCACTACTGGTTGCGGTAACGGCAGATCGGTAATCGCCCGCAGATGCAGCTCAAACTGGCTGATGCTGGCACCGTTTTGTGTCCAGTGACCGCTGTTATGCACACGCGGAGCCAGTTCGTTGATCAGCAGACCTTGCGGGGTGACAAAACACTCCATCGCCATCACGCCCACATAGCCCAGCTCCTGCATAATCGCCGACAGCATCTCTTCGGCTTGCGCCTGCTGCTGTGCGTTGGCCTGCGGAAAAGCGACGCTGGTGCGCAAAATACCGTCCTGATGCAGGTTATGCGTCAGCGGATAAAACACGGTGCTGCCATCAAAGCCGCGCGCGCCAACCAGCGATACTTCACCAGAGAAGTTAATGCCCTGCTCGACAATACATTCACCGTAACACTCTGCCGGTAACTGTTCGGTTTCATTGGCGCGTAAACTCCATTGACCGCGACCGTCATAGCCACCAGTGCGACGCTTAACAATCGCCAGTTCACCTAAACGATCAAACACCGCAGGCCACTCGCTGCGATCGGCAAGTAACTGCCACGGCGCGGTCGGCAGGTGGAGCTTATCGAAAAGCTGTTTCTGAGTCAGACGGTCAGCAATAATCGGGAACACATCGCGGTTCACAAAGGCCGGATGACGCGCCAGCTCGCGGGTTAATGCGGTTTCCGGCCAGCGTTCGATCTCAGCGGTAATCACGCTTTGTTGAAAAGGCACCGCCGCCGGTTCAGCGTCCAGCCCGACCGGCCAGACAGCAATGCCTAACGGTTCGCCTGCCTGACGCAGCATACGGCCTAACTGCCCGTTACCGAGGACGCAAACCTGTTTCATGCCGCACCTCGCGGGTCCGGGTTTTCCAGCACTTCGTCGGTCTGGGCTTTGCGCCAGCCATTCAGACGCTGGTGTAGCTCTTTATCGTGAGTCGCGAGAATTTGTGCTGCCAGTAATGCCGCGTTTGCCGCGCCAGCTTTACCAATCGCCAGCGTACCCACCGGAATGCCGCGCGGCATTTGTACGATGGAGTAGAGGCTATCGACACCGCTCAGTGCGGCGCTCTGTACTGGCACGCCCAGCACCGGCACCAGCGTTTTGGCGGCAATCATGCCTGGCAGGTGCGCTGCGCCGCCTGCGCCCGCAATAATCACCTGATAACCGTTCTCTTCGGCGCTTTCGGCGAAGCTGAACAGTTTATCGGGGGTGCGGTGAGCAGAAACCACTTCAACGTGGTGCGGGACATTCAGGATTTCGAAGATTTCGACGGCGAACTGCATGGTAGCCCAGTCGCTTTTGGACCCCATCACGATGGCGACACGCGCCGGATTATTGCGGGAAGACATGCGTCTTAAAACTCCTGTGGTGCACAACTCTCGGCTTTAGAGGGCACAGAGAATAGCACGGAAAGAGAGCAAGGAAAACGGTTGCGTGGCTGTGAAATCAGCAAAGTTGTGGGTTTTTTAAAACGGAAAATGAATCAGCTCAACGTCATCAGCCGTGACTTTCACCATCGAACCTTCCGTATGCCAGGCACCCAGTACCACGCGAAAAGCAGGTTGCTGGTTGGCGATAAGTTCATGCACCGCCGGGCGATGGGTATGCCCGTGGATTAGCCATTGCACCTGATGTTTTTCCATCGCACTGACCACAGCGTTTTGGTTAACGTCCATGATCGCCAGCGATTTACTGCTGTTGGCTTCTTTGCTGTTCGCGCGCATTCGCGCGGCAATGCGTTTGCGCACAAACAACGGCAGGGCGAGGAATAGCATTTGCAGCCAGGGTTTGTGGACTTTGGCGCGAAAAGCCTGATAACCCGCGTCATCGGTGCACAGCGTGTCGCCATGCATAATCAACACCCGGCGACCATAAAGTTCGAGCACCTTTTCTTCCGGCAATAATGTCATGCCGCTTTCACGGGCAAAGCGTTTGCCGAGCAGAAAATCACGGTTGCCATGAATGAAATAACAGGGAACGCCGGAATCGGACACCGCTTTGATCGCTGCCGCCATCTGGCGATGGAGTGGGTTGGGATCGTCGTCGCCAATCCATGCTTCAAACAGATCGCCAAGAATATACAGCGCGTCGGCCTTGCGGGCTTCCCCCGCTAAAAAACGCAGAAAACCGGCGGTGATCGCCGGTTCTTCCACGCAGAGATGAAGATCTGCAATAAAGAGTGTCGCCACGATTACTCGCTAACGGTCACGCTTTCAATGATAACGTCTTCTTTTGGCACGTCCTGGTGCATACCGTTACGACCGGTTGCAACACCTTTGATTTTGTCTACCACGTCCATGCCGTCAACCACTTCAGCAAACACGCAGTAGCCCCAACCTTGCAGGCTTTCGCCAGAGAAGTTCAGGAAGTCGTTATCAACCACGTTGATGAAGAACTGTGCAGTTGCAGAGTGCGGAGCCTGAGTACGTGCCATTGCCAGCGTACCACGGGTATTTTTCAGGCCGTTGTTGGCTTCGTTTTTGATCGGTTCTTTGGTGGCTTTTTGTTTCATGCCCGGTTCAAAACCGCCGCCCTGAATCATAAAGCCGTTGATAACACGGTGGAAAATGGTGTTGTTGTAAAAACCTTCGCGGCAGTAGTCCAGGAAGTTTTTAACTGTTTCAGGTGCTTTATCGTCAAAAGTTTTGATGACAATATCGCCGTGATTGGTGTGGAAAGTAACCATTTTTGCATCCTGTTCCGTTTGATTGGTGCTTCAACCCAGTTCGGGTCATATATAGGGTGGTGTTATAGCATAACCGCACGATCGGATCATCACGCAATGTATGCTGATTCGCGCGGGAAATATGGGTATTATACGCAACTCAATTACCCACACATGTCTAAACGGAATCTTCGATGCTAAAAATCTTCAATACTCTGACACGCCAAAAAGAGGAATTTAAGCCTATTCACGCCGGGGAAGTCGGCATGTACGTGTGTGGAATCACCGTTTACGATCTCTGTCATATCGGTCACGGGCGTACCTTTGTTGCTTTTGACGTGGTTGCGCGCTATCTGCGTTTCCTCGGCTATAAACTGAAGTATGTGCGCAACATTACCGATATCGACGACAAAATCATCAAACGCGCCAATGAAAATGGCGAAAGCTTTGTGGCGCTGGTGGATCGCATGATCGCCGAAATGCACAAAGATTTTGATGCTTTGAACATTCTGCGCCCGGATATGGAGCCGCGCGCGACGCACCATATCGCAGAAATTATTGAACTCACTGAACAACTGATCGCCAAAGGTCACGCTTATGTGGCGGACAACAGCGACGTGATGTTCGACGTCCCGACCGATCCAACTTATGGCGTGCTGTCGCGTCAGGATCTCGACCAGCTGCAGGCTGGCGCGCGCGTTGACGTGGTTGATGACAAACGCAACCGGATGGACTTCGTTCTGTGGAAGATGTCGAAAGAGGGCGAACCGAGCTGGCCGTCTCCGTGGGGCGCGGGTCGTCCTGGCTGGCACATTGAATGTTCGGCCATGAACTGCAAGCAGCTGGGTAACCACTTTGATATCCACGGCGGCGGTTCAGACCTGATGTTCCCGCACCACGAGAACGAAATCGCGCAGTCCACCTGTGCCCATGATGGTCAGTATGTGAACTACTGGATGCACTCCGGAATGGTGATGGTTGACCGCGAGAAGATGTCCAAATCGCTGGGTAACTTCTTTACCGTGCGCGATGTGCTGAAATACTACGACGCGGAAACCGTGCGTTACTTCCTGATGTCGGGCCACTATCGCAGCCAGCTGAACTACAGCGAAGAGAACCTGAAGCAGGCGCGTGCGGCGCTGGAGCGCCTCTACACTGCGCTGCGCGGCACAGATAAAACCGTTGCGCCTGCCGGTGGCGAAGCGTTTGAAGCGCGCTTTATTGAAGCGATGGACGACGATTTCAACACCCCGGAAGCCTATTCCGTGCTGTTTGATATGGCGCGTGAAGTGAACCGTCTGAAAGCAGAAGATATGGCAGCGGCGAATGCAATGGCATCTCACCTGCGTAAACTTTCCGCTGTATTGGGCCTGCTGGAGCAAGAACCGGAAGCGTTCCTGCAAAGCGGCGCGCAGGCAGACGACAGCGAAGTGGCTGAGATTGAAGCGTTAATTCAACAGCGTCTGGATGCCCGTAAAGCGAAAGACTGGGCGGCGGCAGATGCGGCACGTGACCGTCTTAACGAGATGGGGATCGTGCTGGAAGATGGCCCGCAAGGGACCACCTGGCGTCGTAAGTAATTGCGCAATTGCCGGATGCGAGTTTTCGCATCCGGTTATCGTCTGCGCCACCACAACATTCCCATCAGTAGCATCCCCGGCAACCACACCCACATCAATTCGGAAATAATCACCTGATGCCCGTACGCTGTGGTGTAACGAGACAATGCAAACGGCGCGACTTTAATCACCTGCCAGGGAGCGAAAAAGCGTTCATCTGACCACGGCCACAGCCAGCCAACGCCCTTACCGCCAGTGGTTACCGAATCCAGTAAGCTGTGCGATAGCAACGAGACGGTTAAAAACAGCCAGCAGCGAATCAGCCCAGCCCTGAACCATCGACGTCCAATCAGCACACATAAGAGCGGGACAACAAACGCAAACACCAGCGAATGGGTAAAACCGCGATGACCAAAAACATTGCCGTAAGCAACGCCAAATTTAAACGACAATACGTCGGCATCGGGCAGCATCGCCAGGATGATTCCGGCAAATAACAGACCTTTCGAACCCAACCCTAAACCAATGCAAAGGGGAACGGCGGCGTGCGTAATAACGGTTGGCATGATGGTCGCTTCGGCAAAATGTCGATGCTATCAGCATGGATGAACGGGGCGTAGAGGGCAAAAGTCTGAAAAGAGAACCGGCCTGTTGATACAGGCCGGGAAAGGGATCAGGCAACAACCTGTACGCTGTGTCCTGCAAAACTCACTGTCTGACCGGCGACGATTTTGCAGCGTTTGCGCGTTTCAACCGCACCGTCGACTTTCACCTGGCCTTCGGCAATCGCGATTTTCGCCTGCGCGCCGCTTTCGCTCCAGCCTTCCAGTTTCAGCAAGTCGCACAGCTCAACGTGCGGATGTTTACCTAAAGAAAATGTCGCCATGTTACTCACCCTGTGGATCATGATATTCAACGCACGCCTGTAGCGTGTTTTCAATCAGCGTGGCAACCGTCATCGGGCCAACGCCGCCGGGAACAGGCGTAATGTATGAGGCGCGTTTAGCCGCGTCTTCAAACACGACGTCGCCCACAACTTTGCCATTTTCCAGACGGTTGATGCCGACATCAATCACAATTGCGCCTTCTTTGATCCAGTCACCGGGAATAAAGCCTGGCTTGCCAACGGCAACGATCAACAGATCGGCATTTTCTACGTGATGACGCAGATTTTTAGTGAAGCGGTGAGTCACGGTGGTGGTGCAACCTGCGAGCAACAGTTCCATGCTCATTGGGCGACCGACGATATTCGATGCGCCAATCACCACGGCGTTGAGGCCGAAGGTATCAATGTTGTAACGCTCAAGCAGCGTGACGATACCGCGCGGGGTGCAGGGACGCAGACGCGGCGCGCGCTGGCACAGACGACCGACGTTGTAAGGATGGAAACCGTCCACGTCTTTGTCCGGATGAATACGTTCCAGCACTTTGACGTTATCAATACCCGCCGGTAACGGCAGTTGAACCAGAATGCCATCGATGGTGTTGTCGGCATTCAGCGCATCGATAAGCTCCAGCAGCTCCGCTTCGCTGGTGGTTTCCGGGAGGTCATAAGAGCGGGAGACGAACCCGACTTCTTCACAAGCCTTGCGTTTGCTTGCGACATAAATTTGCGATGCAGGGTTACTACCCACCAGCACAACGGCCAGTCCTGGTGCCCGCAGTCCGGCTGCAATACGAGCCTGAACTTTTTGAGCAACTTCAGAGCGCACCTGCTGCGCAATCGTTTTACCGTCAATAATCTTTGCTGCCATCAGAGAGAGGATTCCATCTGTTACGTAGGTCGAAGGGGATGCGTCTATTTTGTCAGAAGCGGGGCGCGCTGTCAGGTTTCGTTTCAGATTTATCGCGTGAAGCGACCTCTTGCGAAGGTTAGGCGCACCGTCGCTGAGGTCGCTGAGATTGAAAGCTTCATTTTTCGTACATGATGGCGTTGTAAATCTGGAACTGATTTATTTCCTTGTTTAAGGATTAAGATAATTTAAGAAATACCTGACAATATAAAAAGAATTTTCAGCCTGGTAATTTACCGCTTCAGGTCTATATTTGTGGTGAATATATTTTGCGCGGAAGTATTCATCTAACGGGGCTCTCTATTTTTTAGAATAGAGTGCATATTTTCAATTAAGACATTCTTAGAGGATAAAAAGGAATTTTACTACTATCAGTGTCTTAAATAAAGTAATCGGTTATATACGGATGTGGAGTCGATAAATGAGATTGAAGGAATATATATGAAATTAAGATTTATTTCGTCTGCGCTGGCTGCCGCACTATTCGCCGCTACGGGTAGTTATGCTGCCGTTGTAGATGGCGGTACAATTCACTTTGAAGGCGAACTGGTGAATGCTGCCTGTTCAGTGAATACTGACTCGGCAGACCAGGTTGTCACACTCGGTCAATATCGTACCGATATTTTCAATGCTGTTGGTAATACCTCTGCATTAATTCCATTCACCATTCAGTTGAACGACTGCGATCCTGTTGTTGCCGCTAATGCTGCCGTTGCATTTTCTGGTCAGGCTGATGCAATCAATGATAATTTATTGGCCATTGTATCCAGTACAAATACAACAACAGCAACGGGTGTCGGTATTGAAATACTTGATAATACATCCGCAATTCTCAAACCTGATGGGAATAGCTTCTCAACCAACCAGAACTTGATCCCCGGGACCAACGTTCTTCATTTTTCTGCACGTTATAAAGGCACCGGTACAAGTGCATCAGCAGGGCAAGCAAATGCTGACGCGACTTTTATTATGAGATACGAATAATCAAAACCACGTTGTTTTGAATTATATATCACGTCTTATAACAAAGTAATGTACCGGTTGTCTGAAGCGGTATGGTGGCAATGTAAATCGAAACCACGTTCACTTTGTATCATGCCGCTTTATTAAATGAAAAGGGAATGATGTGTTGTAAGAAGCCAAAGCAATCATTTCTTTATACTCCTTATTTTTGCCGTCAGGAATACACAAGGCGTATTAACTATGATGACTAAAATAAAGTTATTGATGCTCATGATATTTTATTTAATCATTTCGGCCAGCGCCCATGCTGCCGGAGGGATCGCATTAGGTGCCACGCGTATTATTTATCCCGCTGATGCTAAACAGACTGCGGTATGGATTAAAAATAGCCATACCAATGAGCTCTTTCTGGTCAATTCGTGGATTGAAAACAGCAGCGGTGTAAAAGAAAAGTCATTCATCATTACACCGCCACTATTTGTTAGTGAACCCAAAAGCGAAAATACTTTGCGTATTATTTACACCGGTCCACCGCTGGCGGCAGATCGTGAGTCTCTGTTCTGGATGAATGTTAAGACGATCCCTTCGGTAGATAAAAATGCATTGAACGGCAGGAATGTTTTGCAACTGGCGATTTTATCGCGCATGAAATTATTTCTCCGTCCAATTCAATTACAAGAATTACCCGCAGAAGCGCCGGACACACTCAAGTTTTCGCGATCCGGTAACTATATCAATGTTCATAATCCATCACCTTTTTATGTCACCCTCGTTAACCTGCAAGTGGGCAGCCAAAAGTTGGGGAATGCTATGGCGGCACCCAGAGTTAGTTCACAAATTCCCTTACCCTCAGGAGTGCAGGGAAAGCTGAAATTTCAGACCGTTAATGATTATGGTTCAGTAACCCCGGTCAGAGAAGTGAACTTAAACTAACCGAATCATCTGACAATATCAGAGCTAATTATGAAAATACCCACTACTACGGATATTCCGCAGAGGTATACCTGGTGTCTGGCCGGAATTTGTTATTCATCTCTTGCCATTTTACCCTCCTTTTTAAGCTATGCGGAAAGTTATTTCAACCCGGCATTTTTATTAGAGAATGGCACATCCGTTGCTGATTTATCGCGCTTTGAGAGAGGTAATCATCAACCTGCGGGCGTGTATCGGGTGGATCTCTGGCGTAATGATGAGTTCATTGGTTCACAGGATATCGTATTTGAATCGACAACAGAAAATACAGGTGATAAATCAGGTGGGTTAATGCCCTGTTTTAACCAGGTACTCCTTGAACGAATTGGCCTTAATAGCAGTGCATTTCCCGAGTTAGCCCAGCAGCAAAACAATAAATGCATCAATTTACTGAAAGCTGTACCTGATGCCACAATTAACTTTGATTTTGCAGCGATGCGCCTGAACATCACTATTCCTCAGATAGCGTTGTTGAGTAGCGCTCACGGGGTAATGACTCCAACTTACTGATAGTGTTTTATGTTCAGATAATGCCCGATGACCTTGTCATGCAGCTCCACC
>NZ_JBDYCV010000104.1:0-12269 GCF_040495915.1 Shigella sp. FJ200513
CTGATGGAAATGGAAGCCACGCAAGCACCTTAAAATCACCATCATACACTAAATCAGTAAGTTGGCAGCATTACCGACTCTTCCGCAAATGGTTAAGCTGGCAGAAACCAATCAGCTGGTTTGTCACTTCCGTTTTGACAGCCACCAGACGATTACTCAGTTGACGCAAGATTCCCGCGTTGACGATCTCCAGCAAATTCATACCGGCATCATGCTCTCAACACGCTTGCTGAATGATGTTAATCAGCCTGAAGAAGCGCTGCGCAAGAAAAGGGCCTGATCATGAGTGAAAAAAGCATTGTTCAGGAAGCGCGGGATATTCAGCTGGCAATGGAATTGATCACCCTGGGCGCTCGTTTGCAGATGCTGGAAAGCGAAACACAGTTAAGTCGCGGACGCCTGATAAAACTTTATAAAGAACTGCGCGGAAGCCCACCGCCGAAAGGCATGCTGCCATTCTCAACCGACTGGTTTATGACCTGGGAACAAAACGTTCATGCTTCGATGTTCTGTAATGCATGGCAGTTTTTACTGAAAACCGGTTTGTGTAATGGCGTCGATGCGGTGATCAAAGCCTACCGTTTATACCTTGAACAGTGCCCACAAGCAGAAGAAGGACCACTGCTGGCATTAACCCGTGCCTGGACATTGGTGCGGTTTGTTGAAAGTGGATTACTGCAACTTTCCAGCTGCAACTGCTGCGGCGGCAATTTTATTACCCACGCTCACCAGCCTGTTGGCAGCTTTGCCTGCAGCTTATGTCAACCGCCATCCCGGGCAGTAAAAAGACGTAAACTTTCCCAGAATCCTGCCGATATTATCCCACAACTGCTGGATGAACAGAGAGTACAGGCTGTTTAACTGATACGGTGTGGCGCAACATTCCAGCAGCGGTAACGACGTACCGCTGCTTTTTTTTTCCCCAATCGCGCGTTAACGCCTGACGACTGAACATCCTGTCATGGTCAACAGTGGAAGGATGATGTCGTGCTTATCTTATTAGGTTACCTGGTTGTTCTCGGTACAGTTTTCGGCGGTTATTTGATGACCGGTGGAAGCCTTGGAGCACTCTATCAACCCGCTGAACTGGTGATTATTGCCGGTGCAGGGATTGGGTCGTTTATCGTCGGCAATAATGGCAAAGCGATTAAAGGCACGCTGAAAGCGCTGCCGTTGCTGTTTCGTCGCTCCAAATACACCAAAGCAATGTATATGGATCTGCTGGCTCTGCTTTATCGGTTGATGGCGAAATCGCGGCAGATGGGGATGTTTTCGCTGGAACGTGATATTGAAAATCCCCGTGAGAGCGAGATCTTCGCCAGCTACCCACGCATCCTCGCGGATAGCGTCATGCTTGATTTTATCGTCGATTATCTGCGCCTGATTATCAGCGGTCACATGAACACCTTCGAAATCGAAGCCCTGATGGATGAAGAGATTGAGACGCACGAAAGCGAGGCAGAAGTCCCGGCGAACAGTCTGGCGCTGGTCGGGGACTCACTTCCGGCGTTTGGTATTGTCGCGGCTGTAATGGGGGGCGTTCACGCGTTAGGTTCAGCCGATCGTCCTGCCGCCGAGCTGGGGGCGCTTATCGCACATGCGATGGTGGGGACTTTCCTCGGTATTTTATTGGCTTACGGATTTATTTCCCCACTAGCGAGTGTTTTACGTCAGAAAAGCGCCGAAACCAGCAAAATGATGCAGTGCGTCAAAGTCACTCTGCTTTCTAATCTGAACGGTTACGCACCGCCTATCGCCGTTGAGTTTGGTCGCAAAACGCTCTATTCCAGCGAACGTCCGTCGTTTATTGAACTGGAAGAGCATGTGCGTGCGGTGAAAAATCCGCAACAACAGACGACAACCGAGGAAGCATGAAGAATCAAGCGCATCCGATTATTGTCGTCAAACGACGCAAAGCCAAAAGCCACGGGGCAGCACATGGATCGTGGAAGATTGCTTATGCCGACTTTATGACTGCGATGATGGCCTTTTTTCTGGTGATGTGGCTGATCTCCATCTCCAGCCCAAAAGAGTTGATTCAGATTGCGGAGTACTTCCGGACTCCACTGGCGACAGCGGTTACGGGCGGCGATCGCATTTCCAATAGTGAAAGCCCAATTCCCGGCGGTGGTGATGATTACACCCAAAGCCAGGGGGAAGTGAATAAGCAGCCGAACATCGAAGAGCTGAAAAAACGCATGGAGCAAAGTCGATTGCGGAAATTGCGGGGTGATCTCGACCAGTTGATAGAGTCCGATCCGAAACTGCGGGCGTTACGTCTCCATCTCAAAATCGATCTGGTCCAGGAAGGTCTACGTATTCAGATCATCGATAGCCAGAATCGCCCGATGTTTAGAACCGGCAGTGCCGATGTCGAACCCTATATGCGCGACATTCTGCGCGCCATCGCGCCTGTGCTGAACGGTATTCCCAACCGTATTAGCCTTTCAGGTCATACCGATGATTTTCCCTACGCCAGCGGTGAGAAAGGTTACAGCAACTGGGAGCTTTCTGCCGATCGGGCCAATGCATCCCGCCGCGAACTGATGGTCGGAGGGTTGGATAGCGGCAAAGTGTTACGTGTCGTCGGCATGGCGGCAACGATGCGCTTAAGCGATCGCGGACCTGATGATGCCGTCAACCGTCGCATCAGCCTGTTGGTACTGAACAAACAAGCCGAACAGGCCATTTTGCATGAAAACGCCGAAAGCCAGAATGAGCCAGTAAGCGCCCTAGAAAAACCTGAGGTTGCACCACAGGTCAGTGTTCCCACAATGCCATCAGCCGAACCGAGGTGACAGCGTGAGCATCGATATAAGCGATTTTTATCAGACATTTTTTGATGAAGCGGACGAACTGTTGGCTGATATGGAGCAGCATCTGCTGGTTTTGCAGCCGGAAGCGCCAGATGCCGAACAATTGAATGCCATCTTTCGGGCTGCCCACTCGATCAAAGGAGGGGCAGGAACTTTTGGCTTCAGCGTTTTGCAGGAAACCACGCATCTGATGGAAAACCTGCTCGATGAAGCCAGACGAGGTGAGATGCAACTCAACACCGACATTATCAATCTGTTTTTGGAAACGAAGGACATCATGCAAGAACAGCTCGACGCTTATAAACAGTCGCAAGAGCCGGATGCCGCCAGCTACGATTATATCTGCCAGGCCTTGCGTCAACTGGCATTAGAAGCGAAAGGCGAAACGCCATCCGCAGTGACCCGATTAAGTGTGGTTGCCAAAAGTGAACCGCAAGATGAGCAAAGTCGCAGTCAGTTGCCGCGACGAATTATCCTTTCGCGCCTGAAGGCCGGCGAAGTCGACCTGCTGGAAGAAGAGCTGGGGCATCTGACAACGTTAAATGACGTGGTGAAAGGGGCGGATTCTCTCTCGGCAATATTACCGGGCGATATCGCCGAAGATGACATCACAGCGGTACTCTGTTTTGTGATTGAAGCCGATCAGATTACCTTTGAAACAGTAGAAGTTTCGCCAAAAATAGCTACCCCACCTGTGCTTAAACTGGCAGCCGAACAAGCGCCAACCGGCCGCGTGGAGCGGGAAAAAACGACGCGCAGCAGTGAATCCACCAGCATCCGTGTAGCGGTAGAAAAGGTTGATCAATTAATTAACCTCGTCGGCGAGCTGGTTATCACCCAGTCCATGCTTGCCCAGCGTTCCAGCGAACTGGACCCGGTTAATCATGGTGATTTGATTACCAGCATGGGGCAGTTACAACGTAACGCCCGTGATTTGCAGGAATCAGTGATGTCGATTCGCATGATGCCGATGGAATATGTCTTTAGTCGCTATCCCCGGCTGGTGCGTGATCTGGCGGGAAAACTCGGCAAGCAGGTAGAACTGACGCTGGTGGGCAGTTCCACCGAGCTCGACAAGAGCCTGATAGAACGCATTATCGACCCGCTGACCCACCTGGTACGCAATAGCCTCGATCACGGTATTGAACTGCCAGAAAAACGGCTCGCCGCAGGTAAAAACAGCGTCGGAAATTTAATTCTGTCTGCCGAACATCAGGGCGGCAACATTTGCATTGAAGTGACCGACGATGGGGCGGGGCTAAACCGTGAGCGAATTCTGGCAAAAGCGGCCTCGCAAGGTTTGACTGTCAGCGAAAACATGAGCGACGACGAAGTTGCAATGCTGATATTTGCACCAGGCTTCTCCACGGCAGAGCAGGTCACCGACGTCTCCGGGCGCGGCGTCGGCATGGACGTCGTTAAACGTAATATCCAGGAGATGGGCGGTCATGTCGAAATCCAGTCGAAGCAGGGTACTGGCACTACGATCCGCATTTTACTGCCGCTGACGCTGGCCATCCTCGACGGCATGTCCGTACGCGTTGCGGATGAAGTTTTCATTCTGCCGCTGAATGCTGTTATGGAATCACTGCAACCCCGTGAAGCCGATCTCCATCCACTGGCCGGCGGCGAGCGGGTGCTGGAAGTGCGGGGTGAATATCTGCCCATCGTCGAACTGTGGAAAGTGTTCAACGTCGCGGGCGCGAAAACCGAAGCCACCCAGGGAATTGTGGTGATCTTACAAAGTGGCGGTCGCCGCTACGCCTTGCTGGTGGATCAATTAATTGGTCAACACCAGGTTGTGGTTAAAAACCTTGAAAGTAACTATCGCAAAGTCCCCGGCATTTCTGCTGCGACCATTCTTGGCGACGGCAGCGTGGCACTGATTGTTGATGTCTCCGCCTTGCAGGCGATAAACCGCGAACAACGTATGGCGAACACCGCCGCCTGAATGAGTAAAAAGGTAACAATATGACCGGTATGACGAATGTAACAAAGCTGGCCAGCGAGCCGTCAGGCCAGGAATTTCTGGTATTTACCCTTGGTGATGAAGAGTACGGTATTGATATCCTGAAAGTGCAGGAGATCCGTGGCTACGATCAGGTAACACGGATTGCGAACACGCCAGCGTTTATCAAAGGCGTCACGAATCTGCGCGGCGTTATTGTGCCGATTGTTGACTTACGAATTAAGTTCAGCCAGGTGGATGTGGACTATAACGACAACACGGTAGTTATCGTCCTGAATCTCGGACAGCGGGTGGTCGGCATCGTGGTTGACGGCGTTTCAGACGTGCTTTCATTGACGGCGGAGCAAATTCGTCCGGCACCAGAGTTTGCCGTGACGCTTTCAACAGAATATCTCACTGGACTGGGCGCACTGGGCGACCGTATGTTGATTCTGGTGAACATCGAAAAACTGCTGAACAGCGAAGAGATGGCGCTGTTAGATAGCGCGGCGTCAGAAGTGGCGTAATTCTCCCGATTTCCTCAATTGAAATGAACCCGATGATCTGCGCATCGGGTTTTTTATTTCAATTTCGCGGCGGGTGGCATCAGCAATAAAGTTTCCCCCCTTCTTGCCGATAACGAGATCAACTTGTTTTCAGGAAGGTGCCTTATGATTAACCGTATCCGCGTAGTCACGCTGTTGGTAATGGTGCTGGGGGTATTCGCACTGTTACAGCTTATTTCCGGCAGTTTGTTTTTTTCTTCCCTTCACCATAGCCAGAAGAGCTTTGTGGTTTCCAATCAATTACGGGAACAGCAGGGCGAGCTGACGTCAACCTGGGATTTAATGCTGCAAACGCGCATTAACCTGAGTCGTTCAGCGGTGCGGATGATGATGGATTCCTCCAATCAACAAAGTAACGCCAAAGTTGAATTGCTCGATAGCGCCAGGAAAACATTGGCCCAGGCCGCGACGCATTATAAAAAATTCAAAAGCATGGCACCGTTACCTGAAATGGTCGCTACCAGCCGTAATTTTGATGAAAAATATAAAAACTATTACACAGCGTTAACTGAACTGATTGATTATCTTGATTATGGCAATACTGGAGCTTATTTCGCTCAGCCAACCCAGGGAATGCAAAATGCAATGGGCGAAGCGTTTGCTCAGTACGCCCTCAGCAGTGAAAAACTGTATCGCGATATCGTCACTGACAACGCAGATGATTACCGATTTGCCCAGTGGCAACTGGCGGTTATCGCGCTGGTGGTGGTATTGATTCTGCTGGTGGCGTGGTACGGCATTCGCCGTATGTTGCTTACTCCGCTGGCAAAAATTATTGCTCACATTTGCGAAATCGCCGGTGGTAACCTGGCGAATACCCTGACCATTGACGGGCGCAGTGAAATGGGTGACCTGGCGCAGAGCGTTTCACATATGCAACGCTCTTTGACTGACACCGTCACTCATGTCCGCGAAGGTTCAGATGCCATCTATGCCGGTACCCGTGAAATTGCGGCGGGCAACACCGATCTTTCCTCCCGTACTGAACAGCAGGCATCCGCGCTGGAAGAAACTGCCGCCAGCATGGAGCAGCTCACCGCGACAGTGAAGCAAAACGCCGATAACGCCCGCCAGGCCTCGCAACTGGCGCAAAGTGCCTCCGACACCGCCCAGCACGGCGGCAAAGTGGTGGATGGCGTAGTGAAAACGATGCATGAGATCGCCGATAGTTCGAAGAAAATTGCCGACATTATCAGCGTTATCGACGGTATTGCCTTCCAGACTAATATCCTCGCGCTGAATGCCGCGGTTGAAGCCGCGCGTGCGGGTGAACAGGGCCGTGGTTTTGCCGTGGTGGCGGGTGAAGTGCGTAATCTTGCCAGTCGCAGCGCCCTGGCGGCAAAAGAGATCAAAGCCCTCATTGAAGACTCCGTCTCGCGCATTGATACCGGTTCGGTGCTGGTCGAAAGCGCCGGGGAAACAATGAACAATATCGTCAATGCTGTCACTCGCGTGACTGACATTATGGGCGAGATTGCATCGGCATCGGATGAACAGAGCCGTGGCATCGATCAAGTCGCATTGGCGGTTTCGGAAATGGATCGCGTCACGCAACAGAACGCATCGCTGGTGCAGGAATCAGCTGCCGCCGCAGCTGCGCTGGAAGAACAGGCGAGTCGTTTAACGCAAGCGGTTTCCGCGTTCCGTCTGGCAGCCAGCCCACTCACCAATAAACCGCAAACACCATCCCGTCCTGCCAGTGAGCAACCACCGGCACAGCCACGACTGCGAATTACTGAACAAGATCCAAACTGGGAAACATTTTGACGAGTTTTTACTAACGCGGTCATTGCCGCCTGATGGGGAGCGTTGATGTTTAATCGTATTCGAATTTCGACCACGCTGTTTTTAATTTTGATTCTCTGCGGGATCTTGCAGATTGGCAGTAACGGCATGTCTTTTTGGGCATTTCGCGACGATTTGCAACGACTGAATCACGGCGAGCAGAGCAATCAGCAACGTGCGGCATTAGCGCAAACTCGGGCGGTAATGTTACAGGCCAGTACCGCGCTGAACAAAGCAGGCACTCTGACAGCGCTTAGCTATCCGGCGGATGACATTAAAACGTTGATGACGACGGCGCGCGCCAGTCTGACGCAATCCACCACGCTGTTTAAAAGTTTTATGGCGATGACTGCGGGCAACGAGCACGTCAGGGCATTGCAAAAAGAGACGGAGAAAAGTTTTGCCCGCTGGCACAACGATCTCGAACATCAGGCGACCTGGCTTGAAAGTAATCAACTTTCGGATTTCCTCACTGCGCCGGTGCAGGGATCACAGAATGCGTTTGACGTTAACTTTGAGGCCTGGCAGCTGGAGATCAACCATGTGCTGGAAGCCGCCAGTGCGCAAAGCCAGCGTAACTATCAGATTTCGGCGCTGGTGTTTATCAGCATGATTATTGTTGCGGCGATCTACATCAGCAGTGCGCTGTGGTGGACGCGCAAGATGATTGTTCAACCACTGGCCATTATCGGTAGCCATTTTGACAGCATTGCTGCGGGTAATCTGGCGCGTCCGATTGCGGTATATGGTCGTAATGAGATCACCGCCATTTTTGCCAGCCTGAAGACCATGCAGCAGGCTTTGCGTGGGACGGTGAGTGATGTGCGTAAGGGAAGCCATGAGATGCACATTGGGATCGCGGAGATTGTCGCAGGCAATAACGATCTCTCAAGTCGTACCGAACAGCAGGCGGCATCGCTGGCACAAACGGCCGCCAGTATGGAGCAATTAACCGCCACGGTAGGGCAAAACGCCGATAACGCACGACAGGCGTCGGAACTGGCAAAAAATGCCGCGACAACGGCGCAGGCGGGCGGTGTTCAGGTCAGTACCATGACTCACACCATGCAGGAGATCGCCACCAGCTCGCAAAAAATTGGCGACATTATCAGCGTTATCGACGGAATTGCTTTCCAGACCAATATTCTGGCCCTGAATGCGGCAGTGGAAGCGGCTCGCGCCGGAGAGCAGGGGCGTGGTTTTGCGGTAGTGGCAGGTGAAGTGCGCAATCTTGCCAGCCGTAGCGCGCAGGCAGCAAAAGAGATCAAAGGGCTGATCGAAGAGTCAGTCAATCGTGTCCAGCAGGGTTCGAAACTGGTGAATAACGCCGCCGCGACCATGACCGATATTGTCAGTTCGGTGACCCGCGTGAACGACATTATGGGAGAAATTGCTTCGGCGTCGGAAGAACAACGGCGGGGGATTGAGCAGGTTGCACAGGCTGTCAGCCAGATGGATCAGGTGACTCAGCAGAACTCCTCGCTGGTAGAAGAAGCGGCGGTGGCAACGGAACAACTGGCGAATCAGGCCGACCATCTTTCGTCGCGTGTGGCGGTATTTACCCTTGAAGAACATGAAGTAGCACGACATGAGTCGGCGCAGTTACAAATTGCGCCAGTGGTATCCTGAAGTGATTGAGAAGGCGCTATGACTTCATCTCTGCCCTGTGGGCAAACGTCTTTATTGTTACAGATGACCGAGCGCCTGGCGCTTTCCGACGCGCATTTTCGGCGGATAAGTCAATTGATCTATCAACGAGCCGGGATCGTTCTGGCTGACCATAAACGCGACATGGTTTACAACCGACTGGTTCGTCGTTTGCGTTCTCTGGGACTGACGGATTTCGGTCATTATCTGAACTTGCTGGAATCTAATCAGCACAGCGGTGAGTGGCAGGCGTTTATCAATTCGCTGACCACGAATCTGACGGCATTTTTCCGTGAGGCTCATCATTTCCCTCTGCTCGCGGATCACGCACGTCGCCGTTCTGGCGAGGATCGCGTATGGAGCGCGGCGGCTTCGACCGGCGAAGAGCCGTACAGCATTGCGATGACTCTGGCTGACACATTGGGCACCGTGCCCGGACGCTGGAAAGTGTTTGCCAGTGATATCGACACCGAAGTGCTGGAAAAAGCCAGAAGCGGTATCTATCGCCATGAAGAGTTGAAAAACCTGACGCCGCAGCAACTGCAACGGTATTTCATGCGAGGGACGGGACCGCATGAAGGGCTGGTACGCGTGCGTCAGGAGCTGGCGAACTATGTTGATTTTGCCCCGCTGAATTTACTGGCGAAACAGTACACCGTGCCGGGGCCGTTTGATGCGATCTTCTGTCGTAACGTCATGATCTACTTCGATCAAACTACCCAGCAGGAGATTTTGCGCCGCTTTGTTCCGCTCCTTAAACCCGACGGATTGCTGTTTGCGGGTCACTCTGAAAACTTTAGCCACCTCGAGCGCCGCTTCACGCTGCGTGGTCAGACGGTGTATGCGCTAAGTAAGGATTAACGATGAGCAAAATCAGGGTGTTATCTGTCGATGATTCGGCACTGATGCGCCAGATCATGACAGAAATCATCAACAGCCATAGCGACATGGAAATGGTGGCGACCGCGCCTGATCCGCTGGTTGCGCGTGACTTGATTAAGAAATTCAATCCCGATGTGCTGACGCTGGATGTTGAAATGCCGCGGATGGACGGACTGGATTTCCTCGAAAAATTAATGCGTTTGCGTCCAATGCCCGTTGTGATGGTTTCTTCCTTGACCGGCAAAGGATCAGAAGTCACGCTGCGCGCGCTGGAGCTGGGGGCAATAGATTTTGTCACCAAACCGCAACTGGGTATTCGCGAAGGAATGCTGGCGTATAGCGAAATGATTGCTGAAAAGGTGCGTACGGCAGCAAAGGCGAGCCTTGCAGCACATAAGCCATTGTCAGCACCGACAACGCTGAAGGCAGGGCCGTTGTTGAGTTCTGAAAAACTGATTGCGATTGGTGCTTCAACGGGTGGAACTGAGGCAATTCGTCACGTACTGCAACCGTTGCCGCTTTCCAGCCCGGCATTGTTAATTACCCAACATATGCCGCCCGGTTTCACCCGCTCTTTTGCCGACAGACTTAATAAGCTTTGCCAGATCGGGGTTAAAGAAGCCGAAGACGGAGAACGTGTCTTGCCGGGGCATGCCTATATTGCGCCGGGCGATCGGCATATGGAACTGGCGCGTAGTGGCGCAAATTATCAAATCAAAATTCACGACGGCCCGGCGGTTAACCGTCATCGGCCTTCGGTAGATGTGTTGTTCCATTCTGTCGCCAAACAGGCGGGGCGTAATGCGGTTGGGGTGATCCTGACCGGTATGGGCAACGACGGCGCGGCGGGAATGTTGGCGATGCGTCAGGCGGGGGCATGGACCCTTGCGCAAAACGAAGCAAGTTGCGTGGTGTTCGGCATGCCGCGCGAGGCCATCAATATGGGTGGTGTCTGCGAAGTGGTCGATCTTAGCCAGGTAAGCCAGCAAATGTTGGCAACAATTAGTGCCGGACAGGCGATACGTATTTAAATCAGGAGTGTGAAATGGCGGATAAAGAACTTAAATTTTTGGTTGTGGATGACTTTTCCACCATGCGACGCATAGTGCGTAACCTGCTGAAAGAGCTGGGATTCAATAATGTTGAGGAAGCGGAAGATGGTGTCGACGCTCTCAATAAGTTGCAGGCAGGCGGTTATGGATTTGTTATCTCCGACTGGAACATGCCCAATATGGATGGCCTGGAATTGCTGAAAACAATTCGTGCGGATGGCGCGATGTCGGCATTGCCAGTGTTAATGGTGACTGCAGAAGCGAAGAAAGAGAACATCATTGCTGCGGCGCAAGCGGGGGCCAGTGGCTATGTGGTGAAGCCATTTACCGCCGCGACGCTGGAGGAAAAACTCAACAAAATCTTTGAGAAACTGGGCATGTGAGGATGCGACTATGATGCAACCATCAATCAAACCTGCTGACGAGCATTCAGCTGGCGATATCATTGCGCGCATCGGCAGCCTGACGCATATGCTGCGCGACAGTTTGCGGGAACTGGGGCTGGTTCAGGCCATTGCCGAAGCGGCGGAAGCCATCCCCGATGCGCGCGATCGTTTGTACTATGTTGTGCAGATGACCGCCCAGGCTGCGGAGCGGGCGCTGAACAGTGTTGAGGCGTCACAACCGCATCAGGATCAAATGGAGAAATCAGCAAAAGCGTTAACCCAACGTTGGGATGACTGGTTTGCCGATCCGATTGACCTTGCCGACGCCCGTGAACTGGTAACAGATACACGACAATTTCTGGCAGATGTACCCGCGCATACCAGCTTTACTAACGCGCAACTGCTGGAAATCATGATGGCGCAGGATTTTCAGGATCTCACCGGGCAGGTTATTAAGCGGATGATGGATGTCATTCAGGAGATCGAACGCCAGTTGCTGATGGTGCTGTTGGAAAACATCCCGGAACAGGAGTCGCGTCCAAAACGTGAAAACCAGAGTTTGCTTAATGGACCTCAGGTCGATACCAGCAAAGCCGGCGTGGTAGCCAGTCAGGATCAGGTGGACGATTTGTTGGATAGTCTTGGATTTTGATTTGTATTGCCTGAACTTCGGCCTGCGCGATGATGCCAAGCCGATAGCAGGGTGGCGGGTATCGTTCAGGGAGTACGTGGAGGATGGTTATTTGTAGTTTGATAATTTTAGATCAGCGAAGCGTGATTGTTGCGCCAGTAAATTTATCAATGCATTAAATTGTGAACGAGAAAATGACGATGACTGGTAGTGCAGTACATCGTAGTGATGCCATACTTCATAACGTTTTTTCGTCAGTTCATGGTGCAAGAAATGACAGAGTTCCGGCCCTAAACTCTTTACCTGCTTAGTAAAAATAGTGCGTAAAATCTTCGTTACCGAACCGCTTGGATTGGGGTTAGTATGAAGAACAAGTTCAAGATGTCTGCGGTTTAAGTCGGTCAAGTAATTATCTTTACTGATAATTTTTTCACTACGTAGATCATAGAGCACGGCATCCCAACTCATTAGCGTAGTGTTTTGAGGTGTACTGGCAATAGCGGACACTACCATTTGTTCTTTTTTTAAGCAGCCATCTGATGATATTTTTCCCTGA
>NZ_JBDYCV010000105.1:0-12136 GCF_040495915.1 Shigella sp. FJ200513
CTGATGGAAATGGAAGCCACGCAAGCACCTTAAAATCACCATCATACACTAAATCAGTAAGTTGGCAGCATTACCGGTTCCGGCAATATTATGTGCCTGGATGTGTTGCGCGTTCTCAATAAGCAAGCGGGCGTATACGACTTATTGTCGGAAGCATTTGTGGAAGTGAAAGGGCAGGATCGCTATTTTGATCGCGCGGTTCGTCGTTTACAGCAGCAGCTGCGTAAGCCAGCTGAAGAACTGGGGCGAGAGATTACTCATCAGCTATTCCTGCTGGGCTGCGGTGCGCAAATGTTGAAATATGCTTCTCCGCCAATGGCGCAGGCGTGGTGTCAGGTGATGTTAGATACGCGCGGCGGCGTACGGTTGTCAGAGCAGATCCAGAATGATTTATTGCTGCGGGCGACGGGGGGAGTGTGTGTGTAAGCGTATACGACTGATGCGACGCTGGTTTCGATTAACTAAATGAAATATGTGAAAATTGTAGGCCGGACAAGGCGCTCGCGCCGCATCCGGCATTGTTCATTTGCTGTAGATGACACTCATGCATACAGTATCGCCTGTACGCGCCAGTTATCAGGCTGCTGGTCTTCGTACATGGTAATAATGCGGTACCATGACGCACCTTGTTCATCGGCCTTTAACGCCACGATACGTTCCACGTCCTGCGGATCCCCTGAAATATTGCTAACTGAGATCTGACCTATTTCATTCAGGCCCGTCACGCAGTCAGCACTGGCGAATTCTGCAGACTGTGCCGTGGCGCTCGCAGGATAAGTCACTAATTGCAGCGAGGGTGAGGCAAGTAATTGTTTCATCGTCAGCTCCATTTTTCGTTTCCCCACATGTTGCAGGGCATTCCATCGCGGTAATAAACGCCCAAGCTTCCAGCCGGTAATTTATTGTGCACAGGTAAACGCATAGGGACGCAAAGCAATGTAAAGCTGACTATGTAAGTTGTCTGATTTATTTACGGTACAAAATGGCTTGTGAATACCACTGTCCTGTCACGATGGTTTCGTCCACCATGACGACAACGTAATAATCAGCTTTTGCAGCGACAGCTTTTGCTCTGATTTCTGCTAATGCGTCATCCGGAGAACCCCGAACCATCGTGCTTACGCTACCTATTCGCTGTAACCCTTGCGTCTGGTCGCGGCGAATCTCTTGCGGATGGTCCGTTACTGGCGGTGCTGGCTGTGGCGTACCTTGCAGTGCGCTACAGGCACTTAACATCAACACCAATAATAAACTGGCAAACCGGTAAATAACGCTATTACGTTTCCTGCTAACCATAGTGTAGTGCCTTATTAATTTAACTTTGGGGGAATGTTCCCGAATTGTTACCTGGTACGCGATTTTCGAATGAAAACGTGACGAAAGCGTAACCCACATCTCAACATTATGAACTAATACCGCCAGCAGAAACTTGTGCTAAGGATTTCTTCATGTCATACCAGACAAAAAGGAGAGACAGATGATTGAAATAGAATCACGCGAGCTGGCAGATATTCCCGTTCTTCATGCTTATCCTGTCGGGCAAAAAGATACCCCGTTACCGTGCGTAATTTTTTATCACGGCTTTACTTCATCCAGCCTGGTGTATAGCTATTTTGCCGTTGCGCTGGCGCAGGCTGGTTTGCGGGTGATCATGCCGGATGCGCCCGATCACGGTAGCCGTTTTAGTGGCGACGAAGCGCGGCGGTTAAATCAATTCTGGCAAATCTTGCTACAAAGTATGCAGGAATTCACTACTTTACGTGCGGCAATAGCCGAAGAAAACTGGCTGCTTGATGACCGTCTGGCAGTCGGTGGCGCGTCGATGGGCGCGATGACGGCACTGGGAATTACCGCTCGCCACCCCACGGTGAAATGTACCGCCAGCATGATGGGATCGGGCTATTTTACATCGCTCGCCCGTTCACTGTTTCCACCGCTGATACCTGAAACGGCAGCACAGCAGAATGAATTCAATAAAATTGTCGCGCCGCTGGCAGAGTGGGAAGCGACAAACCACCTGGAACAACTTGGGGACAGACCTCTACTGCTGTGGCATGGCCTCGACGATGACGTTGTGCCTGCCGACGAATCACTACGTTTGCAGCAGGCCTTAAGCGAGACGGGACGGGATAAACTGCTAACCTGTTCATGGCAGCCAGGCGTGCGTCACCGCATTACGCCTGAGGCGTTAGATGCTGCCGTGACATTTTTCCGCCAGCATCTTTAAACACGCAGAATGCTGACCCCTTGCGCTTCCAGTTGTTGCAGGATTTCCGGGTTAGCATTTTTGCCGGTGATCAGCATATCGATTTGATCGGCACGGCTAAAAAGCATTCCCGCGCGTTCGCCAATCTTACTGCTATCAACCAGTACCACCAGTTTCCCTACCACGCTCAGCATCTTCTGCTCTGCCATTGCTGTCAGCATATCGGTTTTATACAACCCTTCTGCGGTCAGCCCTTTTCCGCTGGTAAACATCCAGTGCCCGGCATAGAGACTGTTTTCGCTGCCCTGCGGGCTTAAAGTGATGGACTGACTTTTGTTGTACTGTCCACCCATAATGATCACGCTGTCATGTTCTTGATCGATCAGGTAATTTGCCAGCGGTAGATAATTAGTGATGATTTGCACTGGCTTGCCACACATTTCCCGCCCAAGCAGAAACGCGGTGGAGCCGCAGTTGATGACTACGCTTTCGCCCGGATTAACCAGCTGCGAGGCCGCTTTAGCAATACGTACTTTTTCATCGTGATTCTGCGCCTGATGCAGATTCATCGGCGTCCAGCGCGGGCGCTGTTGGGTAATAGCTTCTGCGCCATTGCGCACCTTTTTCAGTTTGCCGCTTTCGCCAAGTTTATTGATATCGCGTCGCGCAGTGGCAGGCGAAATTCCCAGACGCTCAACGACTTTCTCAACGGTCACAAAGCCCAATTGTGCGAGCATTTCCAGGAGGATTTGATGTCTTTGTGCTTCAGTCATGAGCTATTCCGATAAAATTTGATTTTTTTAGATGATATTTGAAATAGCCAGGAAATACTACGCCGGATAGCGCGAACTTCTCCACGCTATCCGGTATAAACGACAGATTACAGGAATGACTTGAACGGCAGATCCGGTTCAATAGTGAAGCAATCATCGAAACCGCGCGGATAGTGGTACTCGAAGTTGTCTTTATCCAGCGGCCAGGTAAATTTGCCGCCAACCTGCCAGATAAACGGCTTGAAGCCATACTTCAGACGATCTTTTTTGATCTCCCACAGCACGCGGATCTCTTGCGGATCGGCCTGGAAGTTTGACCAGATGTCGTGGTGGAACGGGATAACCACTTTCGCATTCAGGGCTTCACCCATACGCAGCATATCGGCGCTGGTCATTTTGTCGGTAATACCGCGCGGGTTCTCACCATACGATCCTAACGCCACATCGATCTGATGTTCGTTACCGTGCTTCGCATAATAGTTAGAGTAGTGGGAATCGCCACTGTGATATAGGGAACCGCCAGGGGTTTTGAACAGGTAGTTTACTGCGCGATCGTCCATGCCATCTGGCAGTACGCCAGCCGCTTTTTGATCGGCAGGCAGGGTGATCAGTGCAGTACGGTCGAAAGCGTCAAGCGCATGAATTTCAATGTCTTTCACTTTTACAACATCGCCCGGTTTGACCACGATGCAACGCTCTTTCGGTACGCCCCAGCCAATCCACAAATCAACGCAGGTTTTCGGTCCAATGAATGGTACGTCATCAGCACAGTTCTGCATCACGGCAGCAGCGACGTTAACGTCGATATGATCGTTGTGATCGTGAGTCGCCAGTACCGCGTCGATCTGGCGAATCGCAAACGGATCAAGAACAAACGGGGTGGTGCGTAGGTTTGGCTGCAGTTTTTTCACGCCAGCCATGCGCTGCATCTGGTGACCCTGTTTCATTAACGGGTTACCGTGACTTTGTTTGCCAGTGCCGCACCAGAAATCAACGCAAACGTTGGTGCCACCTTCTGATTTCAACCAGATCCCGGTGCAGCCTAGCCACCACATCGCAAATGTGCCAGGGGCGACCTGCTCTTGTTCAATTTCTTCATTCAGCCAGCTACCCCACTCCGGGAAAGTGCTCAGGATCCAGGATTCTCGGGTGATACTTTTCACTTTACTCATCGCCATTTACCTTCATGATAGTTCAATTCGAATCAACATGTGATTGGTTTTGATTAATCCTGACACTATTCCTTCAGGAAGGTAATGACCATTTTTTGACTTTTTGCCAGGGAAGTTGTTGTTGATTTTGAGTGGGGAAAGATTTAATGGAATGTGTAGTTAAATTAACTAAATGAATTTAAATAAATAATTGTTTCGTTGTGTGAATCCCACTCTATCCATGTGGAATTATTTGCGGGTCGCGTCACATTTAATCATAAATAATCTTGTTGTGATTACTTTTGAAAATTAGAGTGAGTGCACAACATTCCGGGTGTGCGGAATACCCGGTTACCTCTTCTTCAGGAGATCGTTATGGAGATCCTCTACAACATCTTTACCGTGTTTTTTAACCAGGTCATGACCAATGCCCCGTTGTTGCTGGGTATTGTGACCTGTCTGGGCTACATCCTACTGCGCAAAAGTGTCAGCGTTATTATTAAAGGCACGATTAAAACCATAATTGGTTTCATGTTGTTGCAGGCAGGGTCCGGCATCCTCACCAGCACCTTCAAACCGGTGGTGGCGAAAATGTCCGAAGTCTACGGCATTAACGGCGCAATTTCCGATACTTACGCGTCGATGATGGCAACCATCGACCGCATGGGCGATGCCTATAGCTGGGTAGGTTACGCGGTGTTGTTAGCGCTGGCGCTGAACATCTGTTACGTGCTGCTGCGTCGCATTACCGGTATTCGTACCATCATGCTGACTGGTCATATCATGTTCCAGCAGGCGGGGCTGATTGCCGTTACGTTGTTTATTTTCGGCTACTCCATGTGGACAACCATTATCTGCACGGCGATTCTGGTTTCGCTCTACTGGGGCATTACCTCCAACATGATGTACAAGCCGACTCAGGAAGTGACGGACGGCTGCGGTTTCTCCATCGGTCACCAGCAACAGTTTGCATCATTAATTGCCTATAAAGTTGCGCCGTTCCTCGGCAAAAAAGAGGAAAGCGTTGAAGACCTCAAACTGCCAGGCTGGCTGAATATTTTCCACGACAACATCGTCTCCACGGCGATTGTCATGACCATCTTCTTTGGTGCCATTCTGCTCTCCTTCGGTATCGACACCGTGCAGGCGATGGCAGGCAAAGTGCACTGGACGGTCTATATCCTGCAAACCGGTTTTTCCTTCGCGGTGGCGATCTTCATCATCACTCAGGGTGTGCGCATGTTTGTGGCGGAACTCTCTGAAGCGTTTAACGGTATCTCCCAGCGCCTGATCCCTGGTGCGGTTCTGGCGATTGACTGTGCGGCTATTTATAGCTTCGCTCCGAACGCCGTGGTCTGGGGCTTTATGTGGGGCACCATCGGTCAGCTGATTGCGGTTGGCATCCTGGTCGCCTGCGGTTCCTCGATCCTGATTATCCCAGGCTTTATCCCGATGTTCTTCTCCAACGCCACCATCGGCGTGTTCGCTAACCACTTCGGCGGCTGGCGTGCGGCGCTGAAGATTTGTCTGGTGATGGGGATGATCGAAATCTTTGGTTGCGTCTGGGTGGTGAAACTTACCGGTATGAGTGCCTGGATGGGGATGGCGGACTGGTCGATTCTGGCACCGCCGATGATGCAGGGCTTCTTCTCCATCGGTATCGCCTTTATGGCCGTCATCATTGTAATTGCACTGGCTTATATGTTCTTCGCTGGCCGCGCACTGCGCGCAGAAGAAGATGCAGAAAAACAATTGGCAGAACAGTCTGCTTAATAAGGAGTTTTGATTATGACCGTACGTATTCTGGCTGTGTGTGGCAACGGACAAGGCAGTTCCATGATCATGAAGATGAAAGTGGACCAGTTTTTAACCCAATCAAACATTGACCACACGGTAAATAGCTGCGCGGTTGGCGAATACAAAAGCGAGTTGAGCGGCGCGGATATCATCATCGCTTCTACGCACATTGCGGGCGAAATCACCGTGACCGGCAACAAATACGTGGTTGGCGTGCGCAACATGCTCTCTCCTGCCGACTTTGGCCCGAAACTGCTGGAAGTGATCAAAGCGCATTTCCCGCAGGATGTGAAGTAAGGACGCGCCATGAAATTACATGATTCGCTGGCGGAGAATAAATCCATCCGCCTGCAGGCTGAAGCTGAGACATGGCAGGACGCAGTAAAAATCGGCGTTGACCTGCTGGTGGCGGCGGATGTTGTCGAGCCGCGTTACTACCAGGCGATTCTGGATGCGGTTGAACAGCACGGTCCGTACTTTGTGCTCGCACCAGGCCTGGCAATGCCGCACGGTCGCCCGGAAGAGGGCGTTAAGAAAACCGGTTTTGCGCTGGTGACGCTGAAAAAGCCGCTGGAGTTCAACCACGAAGATAACGACCCGGTGGATATCCTCATCACCATGGCGGCGGTCGATGCCAACACGCACCAGGAAGTGGGCATCATGCAGATCGTCAACCTGTTTGAAGATGAAGAAAATTTCGACCGTTTACGTGCCTGCCGTACCGAGCAGGAAGTACTGGATCTCATTGACCGCACCAACGCGGCAGCTTAAGAAGGAATTGAAGATGTCATTACCGATGTTGCAAGTCGCGCTGGACAACCAGACTATGGATAGCGCCTACGAAACCACTCGCCTGATTGCCGAAGAAGTCGACATTATCGAAGTGGGTACCATTCTGTGCGTGGGCGAAGGCGTGCGTGCGGTTCGCGATCTGAAAGCGCTCTACCCGCACAAAATCGTGCTGGCAGACGCCAAAATTGCCGATGCGGGCAAAATTCTTTCTCGTATGTGCTTCGAAGCCAACGCTGACTGGGTGACCGTGATTTGTTGTGCGGATATCAACACCGCCAAAGGTGCGCTGGACGTAGCAAAAGAGTTTAACGGCGACGTGCAGATCGAACTGACCGGTTACTGGACCTGGGAACAGGCGCAACAGTGGCGCGACGCAGGTATTCAGCAGGTGGTTTATCACCGCAGCCGTGACGCGCAGGCCGCTGGCGTGGCGTGGGGTGAAGCCGATATCACTGCGATCAAACGTCTTTCCGATATGGGCTTCAAAGTCACCGTCACCGGTGGCCTGGCGCTGGAAGATCTGCCGCTGTTCAAAGGCATTCCAATTCATGTGTTTATCGCCGGTCGCAGCATCCGTGATGCCGCTTCTCCGGTTGAAGCCGCGCGTCAGTTCAAACGTTCCATCGCCGAACTGTGGGGCTAAGGAGCGGATATGTTGTCCAAACAAATCCCGCTTGGCATCTATGAAAAAGCGCTCCCCGCCGGGGAGTGCTGGCTGGAACGCCTGCGACTGGCAAAAACGTTGGGCTTCGATTTTGTCGAGATGTCGGTAGATGAAACTAACGAGCGCCTGTCGCGCCTTGACTGGAGCCGCGAACAGCGTCTGGCGCTGGTGAATGCTATTGTTGAAACCGGCGTGCGTGTGCCGTCCATGTGCCTTTCTGCCCATCGTCGTTTCCCGTTGGGCAGCGAAGATGACGCGGTGCGGGCGCAGGGGCTGGAGATTATGCGTAAAGCCATCCAGTTCGCCCAGGACGTTGGCATTCGCGTGATCCAGCTGGCGGGCTATGACGTTTACTATCAGGAAGCCAATAACGAAACGCGTCGTCGTTTCCGTGACGGCCTGAAAGAGAGCGTTGAGATGGCGAGCCGCGCGCAGGTGACGCTGGCGATGGAGATCATGGATTATCCGTTGATGAACTCCATCAGCAAGGCGCTGGGTTACGCGCACTATCTCAACAACCCGTGGTTCCAGCTCTACCCGGATATCGGCAACCTGTCGGCGTGGGACAACGATGTGCAGATGGAGTTGCAGGCCGGAATCGGGCATATCGTCGCGGTGCATGTGAAAGACACCAAACCGGGCGTCTTCAAAAACGTGCCATTTGGCGAAGGTGTGGTGGATTTCGAACGTTGCTTCGAAACGCTCAAACAGAGTGGCTATTGCGGGCCGTACCTGATTGAGATGTGGAGCGAAACGGCGGAAGACCCGGCGGCAGAAGTGGTGAAAGCGTGTGATTGGGTGAAAGCGCGCATGGCCAAAGCAGGCATGGTGGAGGCGGCATAATGCAAAAGCTAAAACAGCAGGTGTTTGAAGCCAACATGGATCTGCCGCGCTATGGGCTGGTGACCTTTACTTGGGGCAACGTCAGCGCTATCGACCGCGAACGCGGGCTGGTGGTGATCAAGCCCAGCGGCGTTGCCTACGAAACCATGAAAGCAGACGATATGGTGGTGGTCGATATGAGCGGCAAGGTGGTGGAAGGGGAGTATCGCCCATCTTCCGACACTGCGACGCATCTCGAACTCTACCGTCGTTACCCGTCGCTTGGCGGCATTGTCCATACCCACTCCACTCATGCCACCGCATGGGCGCAGGCGGGGCTGGCGATCCCGGCATTAGGCACCACGCACGCTGACTACTTCTTTGGTGATATCCCGTGTACGCGTGGATTAAGCGAAGAAGAGGTGCAGGGTGAGTATGAACTGAACACTGGCAAAGTGATTATCGAAACGCTGGGCAACGCCGAGCCGCTGCATACGCCGGGAATTGTGGTGTATCAGCACGGACCGTTCGCCTGGGGGAAAGATGCCCACGACGCGGTGCATAACGCGGTAGTGATGGAAGAAGTGGCGAAAATGGCGTGGATTGCGCGCAGTATTAATCCACAACTCAATCATATCGACAGCTACCTGATGAATAAACACTTCATGCGTAAGCACGGTCCTAACGCTTATTACGGGCAGAAGTAAAACACGCGCTGCGGAAATTTCCTTCCTCGGGAGATAACTGGTCTAATTCCGCAGCCGTTTTTCAAAAAAAGCCCCCTGCGAAGGGGGCAAAGCAAACTATGGCAATGTTTCGTTGGTTATACCTGGTGCTAGCGATAAATATCCGCGCTGGCGTGCATATTGCCGTTACTCCCCGGTTCCCGCATCAGAATTACGTGGTAGTACGTTGCGCCTTGCGCATCTGTTTCTTCATTTAATGCCTGACGTGCTTCGCTTTCAGTGGCGAAATTATGATTGATATAAATCACGCCTAAGCTTTGCACATCGTCCATATTTCTGGCCTGGTGGTTATTAATTTCAATGGCTGCCCATGTATTTGCACTTAGCAAAAGCACAGCCAGAAGGGCTAAAACTCGACTGAACATAGATACCTCCTCGACGGCTGACTTTGTGTGCTCTCCTCTGTGATGATCTTCTGATTTAATTTTAATCAATGATAAAGAAGTTGATGGTGACCATTTCTGATGCAGTTGTTCAAAAAAACACTGTGACGGAATGTGATGAACTTCAAATCAGCGGTTTAGAGGTTATTTGCGAAAGGGGAGATTTATTTCTGCTCCGCCCTTGAGTTTAGCGGGGTATGCCAGTACTATAACGCGTCATTTTTCAGCCGACCTTTAACACGTTCCTTGCCTCCCCGGGATTCGGCTGACCCAGACAGGAGGCTGAATAATCCGTAAGGAGCAATTCGATGCGTCATTACGAAATCGTTTTTATGGTCCATCCTGACCAGAGCGAACAGGTTCCGGGCATGATCGAGCGCTACACTGCTGCCATCACTGGTGCAGAAGGCAAGATCCACCGTCTGGAAGACTGGGGCCGCCGTCAGCTGGCTTACCCGATCAACAAACTGCACAAAGCACACTACGTTCTGATGAACGTTGAAGCTCCGCAGGAAGTGATCGATGAGCTGGAAACTACCTTCCGCTTCAACGATGCCGTTATCCGCAGCATGGTTATGCGTACCAAGCACGCTGTTACCGAAGCATCTCCGATGGTTAAAGCGAAAGACGAGCGCCGTGAGCGTCGCGATGATTTCGCAAACGAAACCGCTGATGATGCTGAAGCTGGGGATTCTGAAGAGTAATTTCTGATGACCAACCGTCTGGTGTTGTCCGGCACCGTGTGCAGGACTCCCCTTCGAAAGGTCAGTCCATCAGGAATTCCTCACTGCCAGTTCGTGCTTGAGCATCGTTCTGTGCAGGAGGAAGCCGGCTTTCACCGGCAGGCATGGTGTCAAATGCCCGTTATTGTTAGCGGACACGAAAACCAGGCCATTACTCACAGTATAACGGTCGGCAGTCGCATAACCGTTCAGGGGTTCATTTCATGCCACAAGGCAAAGAACGGACTGAGCAAAATGGTTTTGCATGCCGAGCAGATTGAATTGATAGATTCTGGAGACTAGCCATATGGCACGTTATTTCCGTCGTCGCAAGTTCTGCCGTTTCACCGCGGAAGGCGTTCAAGAGATCGACTATAAAGATATCGCTACGCTGAAAAACTACATCACCGAAAGCGGTAAGATTGTCCCAAGCCGTATCACCGGTACCCGTGCAAAATACCAGCGTCAGCTGGCTCGCGCTATCAAACGCGCTCGCTACCTGTCCCTGCTGCCGTACACTGATCGCCATCAGTAATCGGTCACGGTCCATTAATACGACTTTGAGAGGATAAGGTAATGCAAGTTATTCTGCTTGATAAAGTAGCAAACCTGGGTAGCCTGGGTGATCAGGTAAACGTTAAAGCGGGCTATGCTCGTAACTTCCTGGTACCGCAGGGTAAAGCTGTTCCAGCTACCAAGAAAAACATTGAATTCTTCGAAGCACGTCGCGCTGAACTGGAAGCTAAACTGGCTGAAGTTCTGGCAGCTGCTAATGCTCGCGCTGAGAAAATCAATGCACTGGAAACTGTTACCATCGCGTCTAAAGCTGGCGACGAAGGTAAACTGTTCGGTTCCATCGGTACTCGCGACATCGCTGACGCTGTAACTGCAGCTGGCGTTGAAGTGGCTAAGAGCGAAGTTCGTCTGCCGAACGGCGTTCTGCGTACCACTGGCGAACACGAAGTGAGCTTCCAGGTTCACAGCGAAGTATTCGCGAAAGTGATCGTAAACGTAGTAGCTGAATAATTCGTTATTCAACGAGACGTAAAAACGCCGACCATTGGTCGGCGTTTTGCTTTCTATTTTTCGTCAGGCATTAATTTCGCAAGTAGATCCATTCACCATTCTCTTGTGTCCATAAGTCAGGATGGTTTGCTGGCGTTAGATGCATACGATCACTCCTTATGTCTCGGTCCTGCGGCACTCGCTCGAAACCTAAACCCGAGTAGATTGCGGCTGAATTTGATAAGGAACGTAGACCAATTTTCAAATCATGGGGTAAATCAGAATACGCGTTTAGCAATGCAGCAATGATGAATCCGAGGGCATTAGAAACGCCTGTAACAGTGTGAAGTTGGTCGATATAAAGATCGATTGTTGGTAGTTCAGATGAGCAGCAATTAGGCATTTGGGCAGGAAGGGTTACAACGTATCCTATCGTTTGGCCGGTATAGTCTGGAGTACTATAACCAGGTCCCAAAACAACCTCGTGTATTGTGTATTTACTGTTGGGTTCGAAGGATTCGACATCTTGCAATAAATATTTCAGTTCTGCGGTTAACCTCGCACCCGCGTAAGCTTTATTGTATTTCTGGGCGTGAATATTATCTAATGTAGCTTCATGGTTCCATCCAAAAGAATTATCACCATTCATTGTTACTGAATCGCCACGGGTTTAACAGACACCTCAGAGTCATTTAAGATGGCTTAAAGAGAGGTGCCCATGAGCGGTAAGCGTTATCCCGAAGAGTTTAAAACTGAAGCAGTCAAACAGGTTGTTGATCGCGGTTATTCTGTTGCCAGCGTTGCAACACGTCTCGATATCACCACCCACAGCCTTTATGCCTGGATAAAGAAGTACGGTCCGGATTCTTCCACTAATAAAGAACAGTCAGATGCTCAGGCCGAGATCCGCCGTCTCCAGAAAGAGCTGAAACGGGTTACCGACGAACGGGACATATTAAAAAAAGCCGCGGCGTACTTCGCAAAGCTGTCCGACTGAGGTACGCCTTTATCCGTGACAACTCCTGTTGCTGGCCTGTTCGCCTGCTCTGTCGGGTGCTGGATGTTCATCCCAGTG
>NZ_JBDYCV010000106.1:0-12082 GCF_040495915.1 Shigella sp. FJ200513
TAGTCTAAAAACTAGTATTAAGACTATCACTTAAATAAGTGATACTGGTTGTCTGGAGATTCAGGGGGCCAGTCTATCGCCGATGGGCAATGGCTGGTTTTTTCGGATATGACCAATAATGCCAGCGGTGGGGCCGTATTTTTGCAACAAGGAGCGGAATTTTCACTATTACCAGAAAATGAAACTGGAATGACTCTGTTTGCCAATAACACCGTTACAGGAGAATATAATAACGGCGGGGCCATATTTGCTAAAGAAAACTCAACGCTGAATCTTACTGATGTTATTTTTTCCGGTAACGTCGCAGGCGGCTATGGTGGCGCAATCTATTCTTCTGGTACTAATGATACTGGTGCCGTCGATTTACGTGTCACTAACGCCATCAATAATATCGCTAATGATGGCAAAGGTGGCGCAATTTATACCATTAATAATGACGTCTATTTAAGTGATGATGTTTTTAACAATAACCAGGCATATACATCAACAAGTTACAGTGATGGCGATGGCGGGGCAATCGATGTTACCGATAATAATAGCGACAGCAAGCATCCTTCAGGTTATACGATAATAAATAACACCGCCTTTACAAATAACACAGCCGAAGGTTATGGCGGGGCGATATATACCAATAGCGCGACGGCTCCCTATCTTATTGATATTTCTGTTGATGACAGCTACAGCCAGAACGGCGGCGTGTTAGTCGATGAGAACAATAGCGCAGCAGGCTATGGAGATGGTCCCTCCACTGCGGCGGGTGGCTTTATGTATCTCGGCTTAAGTGAAGTTACCTTTGATATTGCCGACGGAAAAACGCTGGTTATCGGCAATACAGAGAATGACGGAGCTGTTGACTCTATTGCTGGTACCGGGTTAATCACCAAAACAGGTTCCGGCGATCTGGTACTTAATGCAGATAACAATGACTTTACTGGTGAGATGCAGATTGAAAACGGTGAAGTTACCCTGGGTCGCAGCAACTCCCTGATGAATGTCGGCGATACGCATTGCCAGGACGATCCGCAAGACTGCTACGGTCTGACGATAGGGAGTATTGATCAGTATCAGAATCAGGCTGAGCTAAACGTTGGCTCGACCCAACAAACTTTTGTGCACGCATTGACGGGCTTTCAGAATGGCACTTTAAATATCGATGCTGGTGGCAACGTTACTGTTAATCAGGGCAGTTTTGCTGGCATCATCGAAGGTGCTGGTCAGCTCACCATTGCGCAAAACGGCAGCTACGTGCTGGCAGGGGCGCAGTCGATGGCGCTAACCGGCGATATAGTCGTTGATGATGGTGCGGTGCTTTCGCTGGAAGGCGACGCGGCAGATCTTACCGCTCTCCAGGACGATCCGCAGTCGATCGTGTTAAACGGCGGTGTGCTCGATCTCTCTGATTTCTCCACTTGGCAGAGCGGCACATCATACAATGATGGCCTTGAAGTCAGTGGCAGCAGCGGAACGGTTATCGGCAGTCAGGATGTGGTAGATCTTGCAGGTGGCGACAATTTGCATATCGGCGGCGACGGGAAAGATGGCGTCTACGTGGTGGTCGATGCGAGCGACGGGCAGGTAAGTCTGGCAAACAATAATAGTTATTTGGGCACAACACAAATCGCCTCCGGTACGCTGATGGTGAGCGACAACTCGCAGCTTGGAGATACCCACTATAACCGCCAGGTTATCTTTACCGATAAGTAACAAGAAAGCGTGATGGAGATTACTGCCAATGTCGATACTCGCTCTACGACGACTGAGCATGGGCGTGATATTGAAATGCGCGCCGACGGTGAAGTGGCAGTTGATGCGGGGGTAGACACGCAGTGGGGCGCACTGATGGCTGACAGCAGCGGGCAGCATCAGGATGAGGGTAGCACATTTACTAAAACGGGGGCGGGTACGCTGGAGCTGACCGCCAGCGGTACAACGCAGTCGGCGGTACGTGTCGAAGAAGGCACCCTGAAAGGCGATGTTGCGGATATCTTTCCTTATGCTTCGTCACTGTGGGTTGGTGATGGGGCAACGTTCGTTACTGGCGCGGATCAGGATATTCAGTCAATTGATGCTACTTCCAGCGGCACTATCGACATCAGCGATGGTACGGTTTTGCGTCTGACCGGGCAGGATACTTCCGTCGCCCTTAATGCCTCACTATTTAACGGCGATGGGACGCTGGTAAATGCTACCGATGGCGTGACGTTGACAGGCGAGCTTAATACCAACCTTGAAACTGACAGCCTGACCTATCTTGCTGACGTGACGGTTAATGGTGATCTGACCAATACGTCCGGTGCGGTTAGCCTGCAAAATGGCGTCGCTGGCGATACGCTGACGGTAAACGGTGATTATACCGGCGGCGGTACGCTACTATTCGACAGCGAATTAAACGGCGATGACTCGGTAAGCGATCAATTGGTGATGAACGGTAATACTGCTGGCAACACAACTGTGGTGGTTAACTCCATTACAGGGATTGGTGAGCCGACATCGACAGGCATTAAAGTGGTTGATTTCGCAGCTGATCCCACGCAGTTTCAAAACAATGCACAGTTCAGTCTGGCTGGCAGTGGCTACGTCAACATGGGAGCGTATGACTACACGCTAGTGGAAGATAACAACGACTGGTATCTGCGATCGCAAGAAGTAACGCCGCCATCGCCACCTGAGCCAGACCCGACTCCCGATCCTGATCCCACGCCGGATCCTGACCCAACCCCCGACCCGGCCCCTACGCCTGCTTACCAGCCGGTGCTGAATGCCAAAGTTGGCGGTTATCTCAATAACCTGCGGGCGGCAAATCAGGCGTTTATGATGGAGCGACGCGATCACGCTGGTGGCGATGGTCAGACGCTGAATTTACGTGTTATCGGCGGACGTTATCATTACACGGCGGCAGGGCAACTGGCTCAGCAGGAAGACACTTCTACGGTGCAGCTTAGCGGCGGCTTGTTTAGCGGGCGCTGGGGCACGGATGGCGAGTGGATGCTTGGGGCGGTTGGTGGCTACAGTGATAATCAGGGCGACAGCCGCTCGAATATGACCGGAACTCGCGCCGATAACCAGAACCACGGTTATGCCGTTGGGCTGACCTCAAGCTGGTATCAGCACGGTAATCAGAAGCAGGGGGCCTGGCTGGATAGCTGGCTGCAATACGCGTGGTTTAACAATGATGTTTCCGAACATGAAGATGGCGTGGATCGTTACCATTCGTCGGGGATTATCGCCTCGCTGGAAGCTGGGTATCAGTGGTTACCGGGGCGTGGTGTGGTGATTGAACCGCAGGCGCAGGTGATTTATCAGGGCGTGCAGCAGGATGATTTTACCGCCGCTAACCATGCGCGCGTGTCACAATCGCAGGGGGATGATATTCAGACGCGGCTGGGTTTACACAGCGAATGGCGTACCGCGGTTGGTGTCACACCAACATTAGATCTGAATTACTATCACGATCCCCATGCGACGGAAATTGAAGAAGATGGCAGCACTATCAGTGACGATGCGGTGAAGCTACGGGGTGAAATAAAAGTGGGAGTCACGGGCAATATCAGTCAGCGAGTGTCCCTGCGCGGCAGCGTGGCGTGGCAGAAAGGGAGTGATGATTTTGCCCAGACGGCAGGGTTTTTGTCGATGACGGTGAAATGGTAATCGCTGTCTGACCATCACAATTGCCGGATGCGGCGTAAACGCCTTATCTGGCCTACGGAGAGCATTTGTAGGCCTGATAAGACGCTGCAAGCGTCGCATCAGGCATTGGCGCGGCCAAACATCAACCTCACTTATTCTGCGTGTGCAGCATATAGTTCACATCCACGCCGGGGCCGAGCTTAAAGGAATTAGTGATCGGGTTGTAATGTAGCCCGGTTATATGTCGCTCTTTTAAACTGGTCTGATCCACCCAGCCAAGCAGCTCTGCCGGTTTAATAAACTTCTTCACATCATGCGTACCTTTGGGCACCATGCGCAAAATATATTCCGCGCCAACCACCGCCATCAGCCATGACTTGCCGTTGCGGTTAAGCGTCGAGAAAAAGACATCGCCGCCTGGTTTCACCAGTTGCGCACAGGCTCTGACCACTGACTGCGGATCGGGTACGTGCTCCAGCATCTCCATGCAGGTCACCACATCATACTGCCCGGCATGTTTTGCCGCGTGCTCTTCCACGGTTTCCTGCACGTAATCCACCTGAATGCCGCTTTCCAGCGCGTGCAGCTTTGCCACCTGCAATGGCTCAAAGCCCATATCCAGACCGGTCACCGTCGCGCCTTCGCGCGCCATACTCTCGGCCAGAATGCCGCCGCCACAACCGACATCGAGCACCTTTTTGCCAAATAAACCGCCAGCACGCTCGGCAATATAGCCCAGACGCAGCGGGTTAATGCGGTGCAACGGTTTGAACTCACCTTCAAGATCCCACCAGCGGGAGGCGACGGCTTCAAATTTAGCGATCTCTTCGTGGTCTACGTTATGGTTTTCCGGCGATTTTTCGGCATTCATTGGCACTTCTACTCCGTAATTGGCAAGACAAACGAGTATATCAGGCATTGGATGTGAATAAAGCGTATAGGTTTACCTCAAACTGCGCGGCTGTGTTATAATTTGCGACCTTTGAATCCGGGATACAGTAGAGGGATAGCGGTTAGATGAGCGACCTTGCGAGAGAAATTACACCGGTCAACATTGAGGAAGAGCTAAAGAGCTCCTATCTGGATTATGCGATGTCGGTCATTGTTGGCCGTGCGCTGCCAGATGTCCGAGATGGCCTGAAGCCGGTACACCGTCGCGTACTTTACGCCATGAACGTACTAGGCAATGACTGGAACAAAGCCTATAAAAAATCTGCCCGTGTCGTTGGTGACGTAATCGGTAAATACCATCCCCATGGTGACTTGGCGGTTTATGACACGATCGTCCGTATGGCGCAGCCATTCTCGCTGCGTTACATGCTGGTAGACGGTCAGGGTAACTTCGGTTCCATCGACGGCGACTCTGCGGCGGCAATGCGTTATACGGAAATCCGTCTGGCGAAAATTGCCCATGAACTGATGGCCGATCTCGAAAAAGAGACGGTCGATTTCGTTGATAACTATGACGGCACGGAAAAAATTCCCGACGTCATGCCAACCAAAATTCCTAACCTGCTGGTGAACGGTTCTTCCGGTATCGCCGTAGGTATGGCAACCAACATCCCGCCGCACAACCTGACGGAAGTCATCAACGGTTGTCTGGCGTATATCGATGATGAAGACATCAGCATTGAAGGGCTGATGGAATACATCCCGGGGCCGGACTTCCCGACGGCGGCAATCATTAACGGTCGTCGCGGTATTGAAGAAGCTTACCGTACCGGTCGCGGCAAGGTATATATCCGCGCCCGTGCTGAAGTGGAAGTTGACGCCAAAACCGGACGTGAAACCATTATCGTCCACGAAATTCCGTATCAGGTAAACAAAGCGCGCCTGATCGAGAAGATTGCGGAACTGGTAAAAGAAAAACGCGTGGAAGGCATCAGCGCGCTGCGTGACGAGTCTGACAAAGACGGTATGCGCATCGTGATTGAAGTGAAACGCGATGCGGTCGGTGAAGTTGTGCTCAACAACCTCTACTCCCAGACCCAGTTGCAGGTTTCTTTCGGTATCAACATGGTGGCATTGCACCATGGTCAGCCGAAGATCATGAACCTGAAAGACATCATCGCGGCGTTTGTTCGTCACCGCCGTGAAGTGGTGACCCGTCGTACTATTTTCGAACTGCGTAAAGCTCGCGATCGTGCTCATATCCTTGAAGCATTAGCCGTGGCGCTGGCGAACATTGACCCGATCATCGAACTGATCCGTCATGCGCCGACGCCTGCAGAAGCGAAAACTGCGCTGGTTGCTAATCCGTGGCAGCTGGGCAACGTTGCCGCCATGTTGGAACGTGCTGGCGACGATGCTGCGCGTCCGGAATGGCTGGAGCCAGAGTTCGGCGTGCGTGATGGTCTGTACTACCTGACCGAACAGCAAGCTCAGGCGATTCTGGATCTGCGTTTGCAGAAACTGACCGGCCTTGAGCACGAAAAACTGCTCGACGAATACAAAGAGCTGCTGGATCAGATCGCGGAACTGTTGCGTATTCTTGGTAGCGCCGATCGTCTGATGGAAGTGATCCGCGAAGAGCTGGAGCTGGTTCGTGAACAGTTCGGTGACAAACGTCGTACTGAAATCACCGCCAACAGCGCAGACATCAACCTGGAAGATCTGATCACCCAGGAAGATGTGGTCGTGACGCTCTCTCACCAGGGCTACGTTAAATATCAGCCGCTTTCTGAATACGAAGCGCAGCGTCGTGGCGGGAAAGGTAAATCTGCCGCACGTATTAAAGAAGAAGACTTTATCGACCGACTGCTGGTGGCGAACACGCACGACCATATTCTGTGCTTCTCCAGCCGTGGTCGCGTCTATTCGATGAAAGTTTACCAGTTGCCGGAAGCCACTCGTGGCGCGCGCGGTCGTCCGATCGTCAACCTGCTACCGCTGGAACAGGACGAACGTATCACCGCGATCCTGCCGGTGACCGAGTTTGAAGAAGGCGTGAAAGTCTTCATGGCGACCGCTAACGGTACTGTGAAGAAAACCGTCCTCACCGAATTCAACCGTCTGCGTACCGCCGGTAAAGTGGCGATCAAACTGGTTGACGGCGATGAGCTGATCGGCGTTGATCTGACCAGTGGCGAAGATGAAGTAATGCTGTTCTCCGCCGAAGGTAAAGTGGTGCGCTTTAAAGAGTCTTCTGTCCGTGCGATGGGCTGCAATACCACTGGTGTGCGCGGTATTCGCTTAGGTGAAGGCGATAAAGTCGTCTCTCTGATCGTGCCTCGTGGCGATGGCGCAATCCTCACCGCAACGCAAAACGGTTACGGTAAACGTACTGCAGTGGCGGAATACCCAACCAAGTCGCGTGCGACGAAAGGGGTTATCTCCATCAAGGTTACCGAACGTAACGGTTTAGTGGTTGGCGCGGTGCAGGTAGATGACTGCGACCAGATCATGATGATCACCGATGCCGGTACGCTGGTACGTACTCGCGTTTCAGAAATCAGCATCGTGGGCCGTAACACCCAGGGCGTGATCCTCATCCGTACTGCGGAAGATGAAAACGTAGTGGGTCTGCAGCGTGTTGCTGAACCGGTTGACGAGGAAGATCTGGATACCATCGACGGCAGTGCCGCGGAAGGGGATGATGAAATTGCTCCGGAAGTGGACGTTGACGACGAGCCAGAAGAAGAATAATTTTACTTCTTCATGCCAAAAGGGAGCTATCTCCCTTGTTTGAATTGAAAAGTCCAGGCTGCAAAGTCTGGGCTTTTGTCGTATTAGGGCGCGGTAAAGTTTGGCTGTGCCCGTAAAAAATGGCTGGCTATACACAAGGAATGTGGCAATGAGTGGTGAAAAAAAGGCGAAAGGCTGGCGGTTCTATGGTCTTGTAGGTTTTGGCGCAATAGCACTGCTTTCCGCTGGCGTCTGGGCGTTGCAATATGCTGGCAGTGGGCCAGAAAAAACGTTGTCGCCGCTGGTGGTGCACAACAATCTGCAAATCGATCTCAATGAGCCGGACCTCTTTCTAGACAGCGACTCTCTGAGCCAGCTTCCCAAAGATCTCCTCACCATTCCGTTTCTCCACGATGTTCTGAGCGAAGATTTCGTTTTCTATTATCAGAATCATGCCGATCGTCTGGGCATTGAAGGCAGCATTCGCCGCATTGTCTATGAACACGATCTCACGCTGAAAGATAAGCTCTTTTCGTCACTCTTAGATCAGCCCGCGCAGGCGGCGCTATGGCACGATAAACAAGGCCATCTTTCACATTACATGGTGCTGATCCAGCGCAGTGGTTTAAGCAAACTGCTGGAGCCATTGTTGTTTGCCGCTACCAGCGACAGCTAGTTAAGCAAAACGGAAATCAGTAGCATCAAGATAAATAGTGAAACTATTCCTGTTTATCAGTTGCGCTATAACGGCAATAACGCCCTGATGTTCGCGACATATCAGGACAAGATGCTGGTGTTTTCCAGTACGGATATGTTGTTTAAAGATGATCAGCAGGATACCGAAGCCACGGCGATCGCAAGTGATTTGTTGAGCGGTAAAAAACGCTGGCAAGCCAGCTTTGGCCTGGAAGAGCGTACAGCCGAAAAAACGCCAGTACGCCTGCGCATCGTGGTCAGCGCCAGGTTGCTGGGTTTTGGCTACCAGCGGTTAATGCCTTCTTTTGCTGGCGTACGCTTCGAAATGGGTAACGACGGCTGGCACAGTTTTGTGGCGTTAAATGATGAATCCGCCAGCGTAGATGCCAGTTTCGATTTTACGCCGGTCTGGAACAGTATGCCTGCCGGAGCCAGCTTCTGTGTGGCGGTGCCGTATTCACACGGTATTGCCGAAGAGATGCTTTCGCACATCAGCCAGGAAAACGACAAGCTGAATGGGGCGTTAGACGGTGCCGCGGGGCTGTGCTGGTATGAAGACTCAAAATTGCAAACCCCGCTGTTTGTCGGTCAGTTTGATGGCACTGCCGAACAGGCGCAATTGCCAGGGAAACTGTTTACGCAAAATATTGGTGCGCACGAAAGCAAAGCGCCAGAAGGTGTTTTGCCGGTAAGCCAGACTCAGCAGGGCGAAGCGCAAATCTGGTGTCGCGAAGTGAGTTCCCGATACGGTCAGTATCCGAAAGCGCAGGCGGCGCAACCCGATCAATTAATGTCGGATTATTTTTTCCGTGTGTCGCTGGCGATGCAAAACAAAACGCTGCTTTTCTCCCTCGATGACACGCTGGTTAATAACGCCCTGCAAACACTGAATAAAACCCGCCCGGCAATGGTGGATGTAATACCCACTGATGGCATCGTTCCGCTCTATATCAATCCACAAGGCGTGGCGAAACTGCTGCGTAACGAAACGTTGACCAGTCTGCCGAAGAATCTCGAACCGGTTTTTTATAACGCCGCACAAACTTTATTAATGCCGAAGCTGGACGCTTTATCTCAACAACCGCGTTATGTCATGAAGCTGGCCCAGATGGAACCCGGTGTCGCCTGGCAGTGGCTACCCATAACCTGGCAGCCGCTATGAGACACGGGCTGCTGGCGCTGATTTGCTGGCTGTGTTGTGTTGTTGCCCATAGCGAAATGCTGAATGTCGAACAATCCAGGCTGTTTCGCGCCTGGTTTGTACGCATTGCACAAGAACAGCTCCGCCAGGGGCCAAGTCCACGCTGGTATCAGCAGGATTGTGCGGGCCTGGTGCGATTTGCGGCGAACGAGACGCTGAAAGTTCACGACAGTAAATGGCTAAAAAGTAACGGTTTATCTAGCCAGTATTTGCCGCCAGAGATGACGCTAACACCTGAACAGCGTCAACTGGCGCAAAACTGGAATCAGGGGAGCGGGAAAAACGGCCCCTACGTGACCGCGATTAATTTGATTCAGTACAACAGCCAGTTTATTGGCCAAGACATAAACCAGGCGCTGCCTGGCGATATGATTTTTTTCGATCAGGGCGATGCCCAGCACTTAATGGTCTGGATGGGGCGTTACGTCATCTACCACACCGGAAGCGCCACGAAAACTGACAACGGAATGCGCGCAGTCAGTCTGCAACAACTTATGACATGGAAGGACACCCGATGGATACCCAACGATTCCAATCCCAATTTCATTGGCATTTATCGTTTAAATTTTCTGGCGCGATAGCAGCGTGCTTGTCCCTGTCTCTTGTGGGAACAGGGCTTGCTAAAGCTGATGATTCGCTTCCTTCCAGTAACTATGCGCCGCCCGCCGGGGGAACATTCTTTTTGCTTGCTGACAGCAGTTTTAGCAGCAGTGAAGAGGCGAAAGTGCGACTGGAAGCGCCGGGGCGTGATTATCGGCGCTATCAGATGGAAGAGTACGGCGGCGTGGACGTTCGCCTATATCGTATTCCTGACCCGATGGCATTTTTGCGCCAGCAGAAAAACCTGCATCGCATTGTGGTGCAACCGCAATATCTGGGCGACGGGCTGAACAATACGCTGACCTGGCTGTGGGATAACTGGTACGGCAAATCTCGCCGCGTGATGCAGCGTACTTTCTCTTCTCAGTCACGGCAGAATGTGACTCAGGCATTACCCGAATTACATCTCGGCAATGCCATTATTAAACCTTCCCGTTATGTACAGAACAACCAGTTTTCCCCGCTGAAAAAATATCCCTTGGTGGAACAGTTCCGTTATCCACTATGGCAGGCTAAACCGGTCGAGCCGCAGCAAGGGGTAAAACTGGAAGGCGCATCCAGCAATTTCATCTCGCCGCAGCCGGGTAATATTTATATTCCTCTCGGCCAACAAGAGCCGGGGCTGTACCTCGTCGAGGCGATGGTAGGTGGGTATCGGGCGACGACGGTGGTGTTTGTTTCCGATACCGTGGCGCTTAGCAAAGTGTCAGGTAACGAGCTTCTGGTATGGACCGCGGGTAAAAAACAGGGTGAAGCGAAGCCCGGCTCAGAGATCTTGTGGACTGAAGGTCTTGGCGTGATGACCCGCGGGGTGACCGATGACAGCGGTACTTTGCAGTTACAACATATATCGCCAGAACGTTCATACATTCTGGGTAAGGATGCTGAAGGCGGCGTTTTTGTCTCCGAGAACTTCTTCTACGAAAGCGAAATCTACAACACCCGCTTGTATATTTTTACCGATCGCCCGCTATATCGCGCAGGCGATCGTGTCGATGTTAAAGTGATGGGCCGCGAGTTCCGCGATCCGTTGCATTCATCCCCCATCGTCAGCGCCCCGGCGAAGCTTTCGGTGCTGGACGCTAACGGCAGTCTGTTGCAAACCGTCGATGTCACGCTGGATGCGCGCAATGGCGGGCAGGGAAGTTTCCGCCTGCCAGAAAATGCCGTTGCCGGAGGTTATGAGTTACGTCTTGCTTACCGCAATCAGGTCTATAGCAGCAGTTTTCGCGTGGCAAACTACATCAAGCCACATTTCGAGATTGGTTTAGCTCTCGACAAAAAAGAGTTCAAAACTGGCGAAGCGGTCAGCGGCAAACTGCAACTGCTCTACCCGGATGGCGAGCCGGTAAAAAATGCCCGCGTGCAGTTAAGTTTGCGCGCTCAGCAATTATCAATGGTCGGTAACGATTTGCGTTATGCCGGACGTTTCCCCGTGTCGCTGGAAGGCAGCGAAACGGTGTCCGACGCCAGCGGTCATGTGGCGTTAAATCTCCCCGCCGCCGATAAACCGAGCCGCTATTTGTTAACCGTCTCCGCCAGTGACGGCGCGGCGTATCGCGTCACCACCACCAAAGAGATCCTCATTGAACGCGGCCTGGCGCATTACTCTTTAAGTACCGCCGCACAATACAGTAATAGCGGCGAGTCGGTTGTGTTCCGTTATGCCGCGCTGGAATCTTCAAAACAGGTTCCTGTTACGTATGAATGGTTGCGTCTCGAAGACCGCACGAGCCATAGCGGAGAGCTACCGTCAGGCGGCAAATCCTTTACCGTCAATTTCGCTAAACCTGGCAACTACAATCTGACATTACGCGATAAAGACGGCTTAATTCTCGCTGGGTTAAGTCATGCCGTCAGCGGTAAGGGCAGCACGGCGCATACTGGTACGGTAGATATCGTGGCGGATAAAACGCTGTACCAGCCAGGCGAAACCGCGAAGATGCTGATTACTTTCCCGGAGCCAATTGATGAAGCGTTATTGACGCTGGAACGCGATCGCGTGGAACAGCAGTCGCTGCTTTCGCATCCGGCAAACTGGCTAACGCTACAACGTTTAAACGATACCCTGTATGAAGCCCGGGTACCAGTGAGCAATTCCTTTGCGCCTAACATCACTTTTTCGGTGCTGTATACCCGTAATGGTCAGTACAGTTTTCAGAACGCCGGGATCAAAGTTGCCGTTCCTCAGCTTGATATCCGGGTGAAAACGGACAAAACCCATTACCAGCCTGGTGAACTGGTCAATGTCGAATGATGAAGTGGCACACTGAATTTGGCCACCTGAACAGAGGTGATATGCTCACCTCAGAACAACACAGGTGCTCCAATGAA
>NZ_JBDYCV010000107.1:0-11872 GCF_040495915.1 Shigella sp. FJ200513
CTGATGGAAATGGAAGCCACGCAAGCACCTTAAAATCACCATCATACACTAAATCAGTAAGTTGGCAGCATTACCTTCTTTTCTGTTTATATAGAGTGAGCACGGCTATTTATGTTATTTTAACAACTATTACTACCAAGCCCATTTATCTGGCTTATAAATTAAAATTAATTATTTAATTGAGAAATGGTTAGGGAGAACCTACATGGCCATAAGCATCAAGGGTGTTAATACCGGTGTTATTCGCAAGAGTAATAATTTCATTGCACTGGCGCTGAAAATTAAAGAACCTCGCAATAAAGAATCGTTGTTCTTTATGTCTGTCATGGAACTGCGCGACCTGCTGATTGCGCTGGAAAGTCGTCTGCATCAAAAGCATAAACTGGATGCTGCTGCACGCCTTCAGTATGAGCAAGCTCGCGATAAAGTCATTAAGAAAATGGCAGAAAACATCCCAGAAATTCTGGTTGATGAGCTTAAAAATGCCGATATTAATCGTCGGGTTAACACGCTGGAACTTACCGATAATCAAGGCGAAAATCTTACCTTCGTATTAACGCTACATGACGGTAGCAAATGTGAGTTAGTCGTCAATGAGTTGCAGATTGAAATGCTGGCGCGAGCAATCATTCATGCAATTAATAATGCGGAAATGCGTGAACTGGCATTACGTATTACCTCACTGTTAGATTTCCTGCCGTTATACGACGTTGACTGCCAGGACAATGGCAATCTGGAATATGACACCTATTCCCAACCGGAATGGAAACATAACTTGTTCGACCATTATCTGGCGGTGCTTTACCGCTTTAAAGATGAAAGTGGCAAAGAACAATTTAGCGGCGCAGTGGTGAAAACGCGTGAAGCAACGCCGGGTAAAGAAATAGAGGCGATCACTCGCCGAATGCTTGATTTCAGCCCACGACTGAAAAAACTCGCGGGTGTGCCATGTCAGGTCTATGTTCGCACCGTAGCGGCGAATAACGCCCAACCGCTAACCCAGGATCAATGCTTACGCGCGCTGCATCACTTACGTGTACAATCCACCAGCAAAACTGCACCACAGGCGAAATAATCTCATCTTTGCTAATGCGAGGCTGGAGCCATCCAGCCTGAAATGACTGATAACGTGATCGTTGGTCATGCCGGATGCGGCGTAAACGCCTTATCCGGCCTACAAATTCTCAAGCATTCAATCAGTTGCAATGCCTGCTGTAGGCCTGATAAGCGAAGCGCATCAGGCAATAATACGTTTGTCACCCAGCCTCTGGATCACATCAGTTCGGGCACTTATAAACCTGACCGATAATCTGGCTATCCGTCGGGACAAAACTGGACAACATTCCCTGCGACGGGCTGCTGATGCCATAAATCACGTTACCGCCCATTGCAGCCGCCTGGTTGCGCAGATCGTTTGCTGCGCCGCGCATAGAACCGCCCTCTTCTCCGTGTTGCCCGGAAAGCCAGTTGCTTTGCTTACCTGTCGCAGTACCAATCAGCTGGCACTCTGCGCCTGGCTGCTCGTCCACAATGCGTACACTCTGACCGGCAGCACTCAATTCGTTGCTGGAGCTACAACCCGCCATCAGTAGCGCGGCACCGACAATCCCTGCTAAGTATTTTACGTGCATGTTATTCCCCATAATCAATGAGCTGGACGCCACTCGCGTCATCCGTGTCTGAATCTTATACTAGAAAGATGACCAAAAGAAAAACCCCCAGACATTTCTGCCCGGGGGTTTGTTTATTTCTGCGAAGTGCAGGGCAATTACATCATGCCGCCCATGCCACCCATGCCGCCCATACCGCCAGCAGCGCCTAAGTCAGCTGCATCGTTTTTCGGCAGGTCGGTAACCATGCATTCGGTGGTGATCATCAGGCCAGCCACAGAAGCTGCGTACTGCAGAGCAGAACGGGTTACTTTGGTTGGGTCCAGGATACCCATGTCGATCATGTTGCCGTATTCTTCGGTTGCTGCGTTGTAACCGTAGTTGCCGTCGCCGCCTTTAACGGTGTTAGCAACAACAGACGGTTCTTCGCCGCAGTTCAGGACGATCTGACGCAGCGGAGCTTCCATTGCACGCAGTGCAACTTTGATACCCACGTTCTGGTCTTCGTTCTGACCACGCAGGTCAGCCAGTTTAGACGCTACGCGGATCAGCGCAACACCACCACCAGCAACCACGCCTTCTTCTACCGCAGCACGGGTCGCGTGCAGGGCATCTTCAACGCGTGCTTTTTTCTCTTTCATTTCAACTTCGGTAGCAGCACCTACTTTGATAACTGCAACGCCGCCTGCCAGTTTCGCTACGCGCTCCTGCAGTTTTTCACGGTCGTAGTCAGAAGTTGCTTCTTCAATCTGCTGACGGATCTGAGCAACACGGCCCTGGATTGCAGCTTCTTCACCCACGCCATCGATGATAGTGGTGGTGTCTTTGTTGATCACAACACGTTTAGCCTGACCCAGGTCTTCCAGGGTTGCTTTTTCCAGCTCCATACCGATCTCTTCAGAGATTACGGTACCGCCAGTCAGGGTTGCGATATCCTGCAGCATAGCTTTACGACGATCGCCGAAGCCCGGAGCTTTAACCGCAGCAACTTTCACGATGCCACGCATGGTGTTAACAACCAGAGTTGCTAGCGCTTCGCCTTCAACATCTTCAGCGATGATCAGCAGCGGTTTGCCTGCTTTGGCAACAGCTTCCAGAACCGGCAGCATTTCGCGGATGTTGGAGATTTTCTTGTCAGCCAGCAGGATGAACGGGCTTTCCAGTTCTACTGCGCCAGTTTCCGGCTTGTTGATGAAGTAAGGAGACAGGTAGCCACGGTCGAACTGCATACCTTCAACCACGTCCAGTTCGTCCTGCAGACCGGTACCGTCTTCAACGGTGATAACGCCTTCTTTACCGACTTTGTCCATCGCTTCAGCGATCAGTTTACCTACGGTTTCGTCGGAGTTAGCGGAGATGGTACCAACCTGAGCAATCGCTTTAGAATCAGAGCACGGTACGGACAGCGCTTTCAGTTCTTCAACTGCAGCGGTAACCGCTTTGTCGATACCACGTTTCAGGTCCATCGGGTTCATGCCCGCAGCAACAGCTTTCAGACCTTCAGTGATGATAGCCTGAGCCAGTACGGTTGCAGTGGTGGTACCGTCGCCTGCAGCGTCGTTCGCTTTGGAGGCAACTTCTTTCACCATCTGCGCACCCATATTTTCGAACTTGTCTTCCAGTTCGATTTCACGAGCAACGGAAACACCATCTTTGGTGATGGTCGGTGCACCGAAAGATTTATCCAGAACTACGTTACGGCCTTTTGGACCGAGGGTAACTTTCACTGCATCTGCCAGTACGTTTACGCCGCGCAGCATTTTCACACGAGCGTCGTTACCGAATTTTACGTCTTTAGCTGCCATTATCTTTATTCCTTAAATTCGTATGTTCAGTGTCGTGCGCGGATTACGCTTCAACAATTGCCAGAATGTCGCTTTCGGACATGATCAACACTTCTTCATTGTCGATCTTCTCGGATTTCACACCGTAGCCATCGTTGAAAATAACGATGTCGCCAACTTTCACGTCCAGCGGCTTCACTTCGCCATTTTCAAGGATACGGCCATTGCCGACAGCCAGCACTTCGCCGCGGGTGGATTTAGCCGCTGCAGAGCCGGTCAGAACGATGCCGCCAGCAGATTTAGTTTCAACTTCTTTACGCTTGACGATCACGCGATCATGCAATGGACGAATATTCATTGATAACTCTCCTTTGAGAAAGTCCGTATCTGTTATGGGTGACGCCGGAGCTTACGTGGTTTCCCGGCTGGTGACCAGAGAAATGGGGATGAGGCTTCGCCCCTTCAAGGGGGAAAAAGAAAAAAAATTCTGATCAGCACAAAATCGGGTGAAAACCCTGATTCACCTCACATTTCATCGCAATTTCTTCATCGCCGTCATAAGCGAATCTGATTGTGCTACCATCGAAAATCTACGCAGTTGCCCAAAATTTGGGCGCAATCGGATATCAACCCATGAGTGGACTCAAACAAGAACTGGGGCTGGCCCAGGGCATTGGCCTGCTATCGACGTCATTATTAGGCACTGGCGTGTTTGCCGTTCCTGCGTTAGCTGCACTGGTAGCAGGCAATAACAGCCTGTGGGCGTGGCCCGTTTTGATTATCTTAGTGTTCCCGATTGCGATTGTGTTTGCGATTCTGGGTCGCCACTATCCCAGCGCAGGCGGCGTCGCGCACTTCGTCGGTATGGCGTTTGGTTCGCGGCTTGAGCGAGTCACCGGCTGGCTGTTTTTATCGGTCATTCCCGTGGGTTTGCCTGCCGCACTACAAATTGCCGCCGGATTCGGCCAAGCAATGTTTGGCTGGCATAGCTGGCAACTGTTGTTGGCAGAACTCGGTACGCTGGCGTTGGTGTGGTATATCGGTACTCTCGGTGCCAGTTCCAGTGCTAATCTACAAACCGTTATTGCCGGACTTATCGTCGCACTGATTGTCGCTATCTGGTGGGCGGGCGATATCAAACCTGCGAGTATCCCCTTCCCCGCGCCAGGAAATATCGAACTTACCGGGTTATTTGCTGCGTTATCAGTGATGTTCTGGTGTTTTGTCGGTCTGGAAGCATTTGCCCATCTTGCCTCGGAATTTAAAAATCCAGAGCGTGATTTTCCTCGTGCTTTGATGATTGGTCTGCTGCTGGCAGGATTAGTCTACTGGGGCTGTACGGTAGTCGTCTTACACTTCGACGCCTATGGTGAACAAATGGCGGCGGCAGCATCGCTTCCAAAAATTGTAGTACAGTTGTTCGGTGTAGGAGCGTTATGGATTGCCTGCGTAATTGGCTATCTGGCCTGCTTTGCCAGTCTTAACATTTATATACAGAGCTTCGCCCGCCTGGTCTGGTCGCAGGCGCAACATAATCCTGACCACTACCTGGCACGCCTCTCTTCTCGCCATATCCCGAATAATGCCCTCAATGCGGTGCTTGGCTGCTGCGTGGTGAGCACGTTGGTAATTCATGCCTTAGAGATCAATCTGGACGCTCTTATTATTTATGCCAATGGCATCTTTATTATGATTTATCTGTTATGCATGCTGGCAGGCTGTAAATTATTGCAAGGTCGTTATCGACTACTGGCGGTGGTTGGCGGGCTGTTATGCGTTCTGTTACTGGCAATGGTCGGCTGGAAAAGTCTCTATGCGCTGATCATGCTGGTGGGGTTATGGCTGTTTCTGCCAAAACGAAAAACGCCGGAAAATGGCATAACCACATAATCCGGCGTTTCGACATTAATCCTGGCGATCGTCTTTATGATCAAGGCGGTCGCGGTCATCATCCTTTCGCTGATACTCACCATCAAAAGTATTACCGCCACCGGTCCCGGCGCTAAAACCGCCGCCTGGCATGCGAGAAAAGCGCAAATGTGGCATCAACTTCACTGTCAGATGCTTTTGCACCGGCGGCAATAAAAGCAGAAGACCGAGGAAGTCGGTGAAAAAGCCCGGTAATAAAAGCAGCAAACCGGCAATAATCAGCGAAACACTTTTAATCATCTCCGCCGCAGGGTTTTCACCCGCCGCCATTTTTTGCTGCATCAGCACGAAATTCTTAAAGCCCTGGTTACGTACCAGTGACATACCGATAACTGACGTGAATATAACCAGCACGAGGGTCAGCAATACCCCCAATACATGGGCAACCTGAATAAAGATTGAAATCTCAATATAGACATAAAGGAAAATGGCAATAAAAGGTAACCAGCGCAAAGGTTTCTCCTGTAATAGCAGCCGGTTAAACCCGGCTACCTGAATGGGTTGCGAATCGCCTTCAGCTTATATTGTGGTCATTAGCAAAATTTCAAGATGTTTGCGCAACTATTTTTGGTAGTAATCCCAAAGCGGTGATCTATTTCACAAATTAATAATTAAGGGGTAAAAACCGACACTTAAAGTGATCCAGATTACGGTAGAAATCCTCAAGCAGCATATGATCTCGGGTATTCGGTCGATGCAGGGGATAATCGTCGGTCGAAAAACATTCGAAACCACATATATTCTGTGTGTTTAAAGCAAATCATTGGCAGCTTGAAAAAGAAGGTTCACATGTCAAACAACATTCGTATCGAAGAAGATCTGTTGGGTACCAGGGAAGTTCCAGCTGATGCCTACTATGGTGTTCACACTCTGAGAGCGATTGAAAACTTCTATATCAGCAACAACAAAATCAGTGATATTCCTGAATTTGTTCGCGGTATGGTAATGGTTAAAAAAGCCGCAGCTATGGCAAACAAAGAGCTGCAAACCATTCCTAAAAGTGTAGCGAATGCCATCATTGCCGCATGTGATGAAGTCCTGAACAACGGAAAATGCATGGATCAGTTCCCGGTAGACGTCTACCAGGGCGGCGCAGGTACTTCCGTAAACATGAACACCAACGAAGTGCTGGCCAATATCGGTCTGGAACTGATGGGTCACCAGAAAGGTGAATATCAGTACCTGAACCCGAACGACCATGTTAACAAATGTCAGTCCACTAACGACGCCTACCCGACCGGTTTCCGTATCGCAGTTTACTCTTCCCTGATTAAGCTGGTAGATGCGATTAACCAACTGCGTGAAGGCTTTGAACGTAAAGCTGTCGAATTCCAGGACATCCTGAAAATGGGTCGTACCCAGCTGCAGGACGCAGTACCGATGACCCTCGGTCAGGAATTCCGCGCTTTCAGCATCCTGCTGAAAGAAGAAGTGAAAAACATCCAACGTACCGCTGAACTGCTGCTGGAAGTTAACCTTGGCGCAACAGCAATCGGTACTGGTCTGAACACGCCGAAAGAGTACTCTCCGCTGGCAGTGAAAAAACTGGCTGAAGTCACTGGCTTCCCATGCGTACCGGCTGAAGACCTGATCGAAGCGACCTCTGACTGCGGCGCTTATGTTATGGTTCACGGCGCGCTGAAACGCCTGGCTGTGAAGATGTCCAAAATCTGTAACGACCTGCGCTTGCTCTCTTCTGGTCCACGTGCCGGCCTGAACGAGATCAACCTGCCGGAACTGCAGGCGGGCTCTTCCATCATGCCAGCTAAAGTAAACCCGGTTGTTCCGGAAGTGGTTAACCAGGTATGCTTCAAAGTCATCGGTAACGACACCACTGTTACCATGGCAGCAGAAGCAGGTCAGCTGCAGTTGAACGTTATGGAACCGGTCATTGGCCAGGCCATGTTCGAATCCGTTCACATTCTGACCAACGCTTGCTACAACCTGCTGGAAAAATGCATTAACGGCATCACTGCTAACAAAGAAGTGTGCGAAGGTTACGTTTACAACTCTATCGGTATCGTTACTTACCTGAACCCGTTCATCGGTCACCACAACGGTGACATCGTGGGTAAAATCTGTGCCGAAACCGGTAAGAGTGTACGTGAAGTCGTTCTGGAACGCGGTCTGTTGACTGAAGCGGAACTTGACGATATTTTCTCCGTACAGAATCTGATGCACCCGGCTTACAAAGCAAAACGCTATACTGATGAAAGCGAACAGTAATCGTACAGGGTAGTACAAATAAAAAAGGCACGTCAGATGACGTGCCTTTTTTCTTGTGAGCAGTAACTTAAAAATAACAATCTAATATCAACTTGTTAAAAAACAAGGAAGGCTAATATGCTAGTTGTAGAGCTCATCATAGTTTTGCTGGCGATCTTCTTGGGCGCCAGATTGGGGGGAATAGGTATTGGTTTTGCAGGCGGATTGGGGGTGCTGGTTCTTGCCGCTATTGGCGTTAAACCCGGTAACATCCCGTTCGATGTCATTTCCATTATCATGGCGGTTATCGCCGCTATTTCTGCCATGCAGGTTGCTGGCGGTCTGGACTATCTGGTTCATCAGACAGAAAAGCTGCTGCGCCGTAACCCGAAATACATCACGATCCTCGCACCGATCGTGACCTATTTCCTGACTATCTTTGCTGGTACTGGCAACATCTCTCTGGCGACACTGCCAGTTATCGCTGAAGTTGCGAAGGAACAAGGCGTTAAACCTTGCCGTCCGCTCTCTACTGCAGTGGTATCCGCGCAGATTGCGATCACCGCATCGCCAATCTCAGCGGCAGTGGTTTACATGTCTTCCGTGATGGAAGGTCATGGCATCAGCTACCTCCATCTGCTCTCCGTGGTCATCCCGTCCACCCTGCTGGCGGTTCTGGTGATGTCCTTCCTGGTCACTATGCTGTTCAACTCCAAACTCTCTGACGATCCGATTTATCGCAAGCGTCTGGAAGAGGGCTTGGTTGAACTGCGCGGTGAAAAGCAGATTGAAATCAAATCCGGTGCAAAAACGTCCGTCTGGCTGTTCCTGCTGGGCGTAGTTGGCGTGGTTATCTATGCAATCATCAACAGCCCAAGCATGGGTCTGGTTGAAAAACCGCTGATGAACACCACCAACGCAATCCTGATCATCATGCTCAGCGTTGCAACTCTGACCACCGTTATCTGTAAAGTCGATACCGACAACATCCTCAACTCCAGCACCTTCAAAGCAGGTATGAGCGCCTGTATTTGTATCCTGGGTGTTGCGTGGCTGGGCGATACTTTCGTTTCCAACAACATCGACTGGATCAAAGATACCGCTGGTGAAGTGATTCAGGGTCATCCGTGGCTGCTGGCCGTCATCTTCTTCTTTGCTTCTGCTCTGCTGTACTCTCAGGCTGCAACCGCAAAAGCACTGATGCCGATGGCTCTGGCACTGAACGTTTCACCGCTGACCGCTGTTGCTTCTTTCGCTGCGGTGTCTGGTCTGTTCATTCTGCCGACCTACCCGACGCTGGTTGCTGCGGTACAGATGGATGACACGGGTACTACCCGTATCGGTAAATTCGTCTTCAACCATCCGTTCTTCATCCCGGGTACTCTGGGTGTTGCCCTGGCCGTTTGCTTCGGCTTCGTGCTGGGTAGCTTCATGCTGTAATGATCAATCGCGGGGCGTTCACGCCCCGCTTTCTTTCCCGCCGACTAACATCCTTCCCCCGTCCGTTGTATAGTGACCTCTCTCTTGCGGTTCCATCTGTTCTTGCGAGGTGTTTATGCTTGATGAAAAAAGTTCGAATACCACGTCTGTCGTGGTGCTATGTACCGCACCGGATGAAGCGACAGCCCAGGATTTAGCCGCCAAAGTGCTGGCGGAAAAACTGGCGGCCTGCGCGACCTTGATCCCCGGCGCTACCTCTCTCTATTACTGGGAAGGTAAGCTGGAGCAAGAATACGAAGTGCAGATGATTTTAAAAACTACCGTATCTCACCAGCAGGCACTGCTGGAATGCCTGAAGTCTCATCATCCATATCAAACCCCGGAACTTCTGGTTTTACCTGTTACACACGGAGACACAGATTACCTCTCATGGCTCAACGCATCTTTACGCTGATTCTGCTACTTTGCAGCACTTCCGTTTTTGCCGGATTATTCGACGCGCCGGGACGTTCACAATTTGTCCCCGCGGATCAAGCCTTTGCTTTTGATTTTCAGCAAAACCAACATGACCTTAATCTGACCTGGCAGATCAAAGACGGTTACTACCTCTACCGTAAACAGATCCGCATTACGCCGGAACACGCGAAAATTGCCGACGAGCAGCTGCCGCAAGGCGTCTGGCATGAAGATGAGTTTTACGGCAAAAGCGAGATTTACCGCGATCGGCTGACGCTTCCCGTAACCATCAACCAGGCGAGTGCGGGAGCGACGTTAACTGTCACCTACCAGGGCTGTGCTGATGCCGGTTTCTGTTATCCGCCAGAAACCAAAACCGTTCCGTTAAGCGAAGTGGTCGCCAACAACGCAGCGTCACAGCCTGTGTCTGTTTCGCAGCAAGAGCAGCACACCGCGCAATTGCCCTTTTCCGCGCTCTGGGCGTTGTTGATCGGTATTGGTATCGCCTTTACGCCATGCGTGCTGCCAATGTACCCACTGATTTCTGGCATCGTGCTGGGTGGTAAACAGCGGCTCTCCACTGCCAGAGCATTGTTGCTGACCTTTATTTATGTGCAGGGGATGGCACTGACTTACACGGCGCTGGGTCTGGTAGTTGCCGCCGCAGGGTTACAGTTCCAGGCGGCGCTACAGCACCCATACGTGCTCATTGGCCTCGCCATCGTCTTTACCTTGCTGGCGATGTCAATGTTTGGCTTGTTTACTCTACAACTCCCCTCTTCGCTGCAAACACGTCTCACGTTGATGAGCAATCGCCAACAGGGCGGCTCACCTAGCGGTGTGTTTGTTATGGGGGCGATTGCCGGACTGATCTGTTCACCATGCACCACCGCACCGCTTAGCGCGATTCTGCTGTATATCGCCCAAAGCGGGAACATGTGGCCGGGCGGCGGCACGCTTTATCTCTATGCGTTGGGCATGGGCCTGCCGCTGATGCTAATTACCGTCTTTGGTAACCGCTTGCTGCCGAAAAGCGGCCCGTGGATGGAACAAGTCAAAACCGCGTTTGGTTTTGTGATCCTCGCACTGCCGGTCTTCCTGCTGGAGCGAGTGATTGGTGATGTATGGGGATTACGCTTGTGGTCGGCGCTGGGTGTCGCATTCTTTGGCTGGGCCTTTATCACCAGCCTACAGGCTAAACGCGGCTGGATGCGCGTGGTGCAAATAATCCTGCTGGCAGCGGCATTGGTTAGCGTGCGCCCACTTCAGGATTGGGCATTTGGTGCGACGCATACCGCGCAAACTCAAACGCATCTCAACTTTACACAAATCAAAACGGTAGATGAGTTAAATCAGGCGCTCGTTGAAGCCAAAGGCAAACCGGTGATGTTAGATCTTTATGCCGACTGGTGCGTCGCCTGTAAAGAGTTTGAGAAATACACCTTCAGCGACCCGCAGGTGCAAAAAGCGTTAGCAGACACGGTCTTACTTCAGGCCAACGTCACGGCCAACGACGCACAAGATGTGGCGCTGTTAAAGCATCTTAATGTCCTTGGCCTACCGACAATTCTCTTTTTTGACGGACAAGGCCAGGAGCATCCACAAGCACGCGTCACGGGCTTTATGGATGCTGAAACCTTCAGCGCACATTTGCGCGATCGCCAACCGTGAACGACACTTGCAGTGGGAAAGACGGAGGAAAATAGCGTGCAACGTGAAGATGTACTGGGAGAAGCCCTGAAATTATTAGAATTACAAGGGATTGCCAACACCACGCTGGAGATGGTTGCTGAACGTGTGGATTATCCACTGGACGAGCTACGCCGCTTCTGGCCAGACAAAGAGGCAATCCTCTACGATGCGCTGCGTTATCTTAGCCAACAGATAGATGTCTGGCGTCGTCAGCTGATGCTGGACGAAACGCAAACCGCCGAACAAAAGCTGCTGGCACGTTATCAGGCGTTATCGGAGTGCGTTAAAAACAACCGCTATCCGGGCTGTCTATTTATCGCTGCCTGTACGTTTTATCCCGATCCTGGCCACCCTATTCATCAACTGGCCGATCAGCAAAAAAGCGCTGCCTACGATTTCACCCACGAACTGTTAACCACGCTGGAAGTTGACGATCCGGCGATGGTAGCAAAGCAGATGGAACTGGTGCTGGAAGGCTGTTTAAGCCGAATGCTGGTGAATCGTAGCCAGGCGGATGTCGACACTGCACATCGGCTGGCGGAAGATATCCTGCGCTTCGCCCGCTGCCGCCAGGGTGGTGCATTGACCTGACAGAAACACAGAAAAGAAGCGATTTGCCGCAATCTTAAGCAGTTGAATCGCTTTTACTGAAATTAGGTTGACGAGATGTGCAGATTACGGTTTAATGCGCCCCGTTGCCCGGATAGCTCAGTCGGTAGAGCAGGGGATTGAAAATCCCCGTGTCCTTGGTTCGAT
>NZ_JBDYCV010000108.1:0-11814 GCF_040495915.1 Shigella sp. FJ200513
ACGGGAATATCTGCGGCAGCGGGCTTGTAATGGGTTAAGTGATAACAGATGTCTGGAAATATAGGGGCAAATCCAATGAGTCCCATTGGGTGACCTCAAATAGACTAGCACTTAACAGGTCATGGCTATATGCTGAATTTGTTGAGATTTTGGATTCACCATTAATAAATGATGTTCCTCCAGAGCCAGCACGAAAACCTATGATTTTTTTTGAACCGTCAGAAGTGACTATACCGTAGCGTTCTAATGCATCAGAATATGTTGTAGGGTTGGTCTCTGCCGGGGTGGCACCTACTGTTTCCACAACAAATTTATTTAACCTCTGAATCTCAAAATCATTGGAATTTCTTCTGTCAACAACCTTGTAAGAAGACTGAGCGTAAACCTGAGTTTCTGCGGCCTGAGGGTTCTTTTTGTTATGTGCAACAGTAACACTATAAGAACCTCCTATTGCGGTAGCTGCGCCACTCGCTGCTGCACCAGAAAAATCCGGAATTGAGAGATTATGGAAAGAGAATTTATCTCCGTTTTTTAAAGTGATTGTTACGTCTGTTGCTCCGGGCTGGAAAATACCTTTATTTTGTGCAAGATCAAGATAGTCTCTCGCCCATACATTTGATATATCAATATTTGCTGCATTTACTGTACCTGCAACAGCCAGAGACAACATTGTTGCTACAAGTTTTCGGTTTGTTTTACCAGAAACTCTTTTCGCTAATTCAGAAACAGCAATGAGTCCGCCAGTGGCAGCACTATATTTAAGGGAGTATATTTTATTCATATATTCTCTCAACTCATTTATTGAATGAACAAAGTATTAAGAATTAAAATTATTAGTAACGGTTGGTTACTAACAGCTTGCTAAAAGTAACAGTTCTATATTGTAAATATGTGACAATGTTCTCATTAATGATGAGAGATTATGTGAATCAATACTAATTGATCGTTTTTTGTTTTTTTTTGCCCAATGTGGGGAGGGGTAATGTTTAATATTTCGATATGATCGAATATCTGTTCGCATGGAACATCGTTCAGTGATTCACGACGAATTAGCGATCGACCACGATGCGATTTTGCAGTGTGCCGAAGAAGTTCTCCATCACTGCGTTATTCAGACCGTTTCCTTTGTGCGGCATATTTTGTGCTACTCCATGGGGCTTTAACTTTGCCTATAGCCTGCCATTCGATATTGCCAACCCTGATCCGTATGTAGCTACGGGGCATCCTCCGGGCCGGGCACTGACGATGCATCGTGCACCATCGTATTAACAATCTCCATTACCGGACTTTATGACAGGCGCAGGAGAAAATCTCCCGGTTAAACTGAACGGAGAACCAGCGACAGGTACCTCTTTTTACCCTGTAGCAAGTACTCTATAACATACTCCCCCATTTTTCGTTGGCCTTCATTGCAGCAAAGTTCCGGCTCAGGATATTGGGCGCAGATCATCCTCTCAGGAATTTCAGGATCTGCCAGACGGTGCTGAGACGACGCTTACTTGTAAGGTTAGTTTTCAGACGGACAATGAAATGAGGATATGCGATAAATTTCAGTCAAAGATCCATAAAACAGACATAATGTTATTCAGTGGTGAACAGCCCATTCCGGAGACGGAATATCTTGTTAAGGCTGTATATTATACTGGCTGTAAACAACATGGCCACCAAGGACCATGTTGTTTACAGCATACCCTTGTTGCAAAAGCATCCCCGTCAGAACAGCACTGAGTAGTTCAGACCAAAGGTTCGGCCCCGGCCTTTGTAGTCGTACAGTGAAGCAGGGCCGTAACCCGGGCTGTAGTACAGAGGTGCACGCTGTCCCCAGACAGTGGTATAGTCACGGTCGAAGAGGTTCTCAACGCTGAAGCTGAGTGTTCCCACCGGAAGCTGCCAACTACTGATAAAATCGACGGTAGTGTAACCATTAATATCGTTACCCTCTGCATCGCTTACGTCGAAAGAAGTGGTGCTCTGTACACGCAGACTCCACGGTTCCGGCGCCCAGTTAATGTAAGCTGTCGCTTTCGATGGACTTGATTCCTTCACGTCATATTTTTGCCATTGACCGTTCACTTTCGACTCGGTTTTCAGCACATTGAAGTTCACACCGGTACTCCAGTCAGTATCCGGGATCAGGTAGTCCACCGCACCTTCCACGCCGTAAATACGGCGCCTGTCGTCCTTCACACTGATGGTCAGATCTTTATTCCTTTCCACGCTCTTATTGGAAAGCGAGTAATATGCCGCGATTTGAGTCCGCAGGTTGTCACCGATAAAGCGCCAGCCCAGTTCATAAGAATCGACTTTCACGCCTTCCAGCTTACTGTCGCTGACGTTCACGCTCTTTGTCAGGGGAAGATGGCCGTTCACTGCTGCACCATAGATGCCGCGACCATAATATTTCCCCGGATCCGGCAATGCCACCCCCTGGGAAAAATTGAACCATGCCTGCTGACGTTCGGTGATGTGCATCAGCAGACCAGCATTGAACAGAAAGTTATCGTAATCTACCGAACCACCAGGAATGGCGTCGGCAGATATCGCCTTCCCGGTAGCAATCTTCTGTTGCTGCGTGTAGTCGATGAAATCATCTACCCTGTTCTCAGTATACTGATAGCGTACGCCACCGCTAACGGTAAAAATATCATTAATGTCATAGCTGGATTGCAGGAAGGCCGCCAGATTGGTGATGTCATATGACGGATAGCGCCCGGTGGTGTAAATCTTATGGTTGTTCAGCCCTCCGGAAGCACTTGCCTGAGCCAGATCGAAGAACATCTGGTTGGAGGTAAAGCGCTCATGCTCAGCATCCAGCCCCCAGGTGATTTGCCAGCCGTCCATCAGTTGGCTGTTCAGAGTCAGTTTCATGCCGTACTGGTCGGTATCCTGCTGTGACGAGGAGAAAGCCGTCGCCTGTTTATTCGCATTTACCGTCGGGAACGGGTAGTACCGCAACGACTCATCGCGGTAGTAAACCTGACCGACCAGTTCCTGTCCCAGGAAATCACTGTCAGAGTACTGCAGGCTGATCAAATGCCGCTCAGTGCCGGGAATGCGGTCAGAATTCAGCCCCTTACTGACGTATGGTGTGCTGCTCCCGCTGATGGCGGAAAAGCCTTTCCCGAGATTAAGCCCGTAATTGTCGTCTCCCTGACTTTTATAGTACTGCGTTATCAGTTGAAGCTGCCGGGATTCATCGATGTTCAGCGTACCGGTTCCCATGATGTCCAGCCGATTGGAGTGCTGCAGGCCGGTCTGGGTGTTATCAAGCAGGGTGGCATCGCCGTTACCGTCAAACCAGCCGCCAAATTTCTGATATGCCACGGAAAGACGTCCGGAGATATGGTCATTTCCGCCGGAGACAGCACCGGCAATGCGCTCATCGTGATCTTTACTGCTGTTAAAGCCACTTTTTGTGCCAGCCTCAAACTCCATCATGGTTTCCGGCTGACCTTTTTTGGTCACGATGTTGATCAACCCTCCGGTACTCCCGCCACCGTACAGGGCCGTCGCGCCGGAGATCACTTCAATATGGTCGATATTAAAAGGATCGACAGAGTCCAGTTGTCGGCTGTCGGAACGTGAAGAGTTGAGGCGCACACCGTCAATCAGGACAACCAGCGGGCGGCCACGCATGTTCATACCGTAGTTGGTTCGACTCTGGCTGCTGACATCAAGGCCGGGGATTAACTGAGCCAGTGCGTCTTTCAGCTCTTTACCGCCCTGAATCTGCTGCTCCAGTTCGGCATTTTCGATAACCCAGGTGGTTTGCGCCATCTCCGCTACAGTTCGATTGCTGCGGCTGGCAGACACTATGATCTCATTATCATCGTTTTGCTGGGCGACAGCTGGTGACAGCACGACAAGAAGCAGCGGACCAAGAGCCCGGGGCATATACTTTTTGCGCATCATCGTTATTCCTGAATATTTGCTGTATAGTGAGTTAAAGAAGCAGCCTCCGGCTGTGGTTTTTTCCGGCTGCCGCTGCGCCACTGAATCAGTGCGGGCGGCATACTGAGATCGAATAAATCACGCCCCAGTACGCGATTAAGAATACGTGCAGATCGCCAGGCCATCAGGCTGAGCTGGGGTTCGGCGATGCCATGAGTTTGCATGCTGGCGTTGACCGCAAAGATGTTATTTTCTTTCGGGCCACTCCATTCCAGAGTGAAGTCATCACGCACTTTAAAGGTGTTCTTATCGTGCATGGTGATCAAGGGCATCAGTGAGGGAAGTATTTGTGGCAATGCAGAACGGTAACCTGTGGCGAAAATCACCACATCACTTTCCAGGCTCTCTCTGCCCTGATCCAGATGATGTTCCATCAATAACCTCCAGCCCGGACCACTACTTTCCAGAGTTGTTACCGAGCGACTGGGTAGCAGACGGATATTTCTTGGTTTTCTCAGAACTTCAAAACGGTGGTACAACTCACGATAAATGGTCAGTAAAGAATCGGCAGTGATGCCATCCGATGTCATTTTCTGCTCATCCAGTAACTGATGGCGAATATCTTCCTTCAGTCCGGAGAAGCCTGAAATATATTCAGGTGTAAAATACTCATCAGCAAAAGCAGCCTCATCCAGTGCGTTAAAATTATTACGCCGTGAGACCCAGTTTATTTCCGCCGCTTCTCCCCATTCCCCGCGTAATGCATTAAGGAACAGGTCTGCACCACTCTGTCCTCCACCAACCACGGTTATCCGTTTTCCACTCAGGTCCGGCCGACGAAGATTCATTTCACTGGCATGGAAACAGGATTGTGTCACATGCTTCACACAGGGTGGTAAATAAGGTTGTTTTCCTGTACCAAGGCAGATATTGTGGGCAAAATATTCTCCCCGACTGGTCTGAACCAGAAACAATCGACTTTTTTTGTCGAAATCAATATTTTCAACGGTATGACTGAAATACAGGTTATTCATATCTTCAGCAGCCCAGCGGAGATAGTCAGAAAACTCTTCACGGGATACTGTACGTAGCCTGCTTGTAAGGAAGCGATAGAACTTTTTGTGCTTCACCAGATAGTTAACAAAGCTGTAGGGATTTGTAGGTGCAACTGCACTGACCAGATCTTTCAGAAAGACGGTCTGCATATGACAATCCGGTACCAGCATACCCGGATGCCAGGAAAAATGAGGATGTTCGTCAAAGAAGAGACAGTTCAGTTCTTCGATCTGATGTGACAATGCAGCAATGCTGAGATTAAATGGCCCTGTCCCGACACCAATAAAATCGACACTTTTTTTCATGATTCATATTCCTGAGTTACCAGCCACAGCGGATTTTGCAGATTCTCAAGGTAATTCGGCAGCATGCGACTGCCGCCATCCAGGTCCGGCCAGGTCAGTTTTACCGGGTTCAGCACCACGCGAATGATTTGTGGCCTGAAGAGTGAGAAAAGCGCAAAACGCTCTGCCATTTGTGGATGTTTGTTCATGTAATCACTCAACACTGCTGCCAGCAGTTGATAAAATCGCCTTTCAGGTACGCCAAGACGAACCATCAGTGGCGAAATAAAACGCAGTACTGTCACGAAGTGACCCGTCTGCAAATCATGGATTAAGTAGTCCGCACTCAGACGGGATGTGACATCACGCACCTCCTGAGGCAAAGAGTCCATTTCGGGAAACGCTTCTTTCACCAGCCGCATATCGCCCTGGAAGTCTTTCAGCAGAACACGCTGTGGTACCCCCTCTTTCATGGCGAGCGTTATATTTTGTCCGTGTGCAATAAGCGCGACACCGTAGCGGCAAAGCAGGTGATACAGCGGAACCACAACCACCCGGAACAATTGCGTAAGCCAGGTTTCAGCGTCCAGTCCGGAGCGGTCGATATATGCGCCTGCCAGCGGCTGATTGTTTTCGTCGCACTCCATCAGTGTTGCCATCAGAACAGGACTTTCATCCGGTTTCAGCCAGCGGCACGGATTCTCCCGCCAGATAACACCAAGCATTTCCTGGTAGCGATAGGGAGCCCGGGCAAGCGCGGCATAGCCTTCATGGGACACATAGCCTGCAGCCGGTTCACCAAGGATCACTGCGCCGCTTTGCACCAGGGTGGCGTCGGTCGCAAAAACCTGTTGCAGCCAGCGTGAAGCCAGTGGTCCGGCAGCGATATATCTGCCAGGGATCCCCCGGTAGCATGAGGTATTGTAGATGGTCAGCGGCAGCTTGATATCCAGCCCTCCCCGGCGGCTGGCGTTGGTCAGGGTACGCAGCGACTGCTGGGCGAGCCACTGGTCGCCAAACTCGCCGAGAGACACCATCCTGCCTTCGGCAAAATCAGCGATGAAGTCTGTGGCGATTTTTTGCTGCCACTGCCACGGATGTACCGGCAGCGGCAGCCAGTTGTGATCCAGCCCGTTTTCCTGCCAGACCTGACTGAAGCGTGTAAACTCCTGCGGATCCATTGCGGCAGTCAACAACTGCTGAATATCCAGATCGTTATCGCAGCGCCAGATCATATGTTCACGTTTTACCGCCAGCCAGTGCAGTCTGAAGGTGTTGGTATACTCTGGCGCATATCGTTCCAGCGCCTCTTTGCCCCAGCCACGGCGACCTTTATTAAAAACGAATTTAGGATGACCGCTCAGCAGGCATTGCAGACGATCGGCATCAAGATTAATCAGGTCACTGGCACTCAGTCCGCGACGGGCCTTCAGCAGTTGCAGGTCGCCCAGTAGCGTGGCATACAAATCCTGCATATGCTCTGCAACAGTGGCATCACTCATTGACAGCACCGGCTTTAGCTGCATCAGCAGCGTCTGCGCCAGTACTGGTTCGTCCGTGCAGCGCAACGTTTGGGCATCAATCCACAGCCAGCCCCAGATACCACGTTCAGCGATGAAGCGCCATTGTGCTCCCGGCAGGTTAATGCAGTAGTGGTCATCGCCCTGAGATTCCGCGTGGAAAACCTGCTCATACTCCATCTCAGACAACATTTTTGCCACCAGCCGACGGTTAACAAAATCCCAGTCCTTGTGATTCATTACAGACCGACCTCCGTGAAGAAGTGATGACGATCCGCCATCACCATGCGCGAGCGCTTATGTGGGAAGTCGAACTCTTTAATTGTCCGGTATCCCGCAGGCTCAAGATGGCGGAACAGGCGCTGGTTATCGGTGCGTGGCTCCAGTACTGTGCGCTGCGTACGGGGCTCATCCAGCAGCAGGTAATGTGTCAGCCCGCGCAGCCAGCTTTGCACATAGTGGGCCCCGCGCCATTGCTGTTCACCAACCAGCAGATGCAGGCCACGGTCAAAGGGCTGCCACGAATAGTGACGACCAATGCGGTCTTCCGCCGCCCAGTAGATTTCGAAATAGCTGAATGGCCGATCGTCGAAGCACCCAATCAGCGGGAATGCATGTTTACCGGTGAGCTGGCGCTCCAGATAGGCGGTCTGTACCTCCAGTGAGCCACTTTGCTCCCAGAAATACTCAACGCGCGGATCATTCATCCAGCGGGTGAAACGTTCTGCATCAGAAACGGGATCGGCAATGCGGAAACTCAGCATCCTGCGAATACGTGGATCGTAACGGCGGTAAACCTCACCCTGTGGACGGGGTGGGCGCTGCGGGAAATAAATCTCACGCTCTGCATCAAAAACCATTTCACCGGAGGCCCGGTTTGCCGGTGAACTCAACCATAACGGTAACTGCCAGAAGGCAGTACGATGGATAATGTCGCTTTTTACCTGCCCAAAAAGCGTCAGCGCCTGTGGCTCCTCACGCCATTCGGCCCAGGGGAGAGCCACTGCTGACAGTTGTGGTGCGGCGATAAATATCTGATCCAGCGCATCGCACAGCCACCCTGTCGGCAGCTCCCCGGGACAGTGCAACACCGCGCTATTGTCCAGTCCCCAGCCAAGATTCAGGGGCTTGTCGAGTTTTTCACAGCGCAGTCCATATCTGCTGTGAATAATGTTTGCCTCAGACATTCAGACCTCCTGAGCCTGCAGCGGGTTAGCGAAATCGAAATAGATCACCGAAGGGTCAACAATGGTGTTCTCGTTATGATCGTTCAGATAACAGAAAAAGTTACCTTTTACGTTCCAGTACGGACTTTCCAGCACGTAGTTGAGACAGGTTTTATGAGTCACCTGATCACGCACTTCAGCCAGCGATGCTCGTACACGAGCCATCAGATTCGATTCGCTGTCCAGCCCGGCAGCCCCCAGCGCAGCGGTCACAGCAAAAGTGGAGTTAACCAGCAGGTAATAAGGGAAATAGCGCAGCAACTGCTCATGGGTGAAAATATTTTCCGCCTGCGCCTCGCCAATAGAATCGAGCCAGTCTGTCGCGTGAGGCATAAAAGCGCTGCCCTGACAGTCACGGTAAATAAATCCGACCGGCAGATCCCCAAGCATCTGGACAAGAATATTTTGCTGATGCGCCAGCAGCACCAGGCCGTAATCCGCTTCAGCCGTAAACAGCGGCTTTAGCACTTGCTGACAGTATGCATCAACCCATGCATGGGCGGCCTGTTGCACAGTGATACCGAGGCGATCGCTCAGGCGTTTTACCGCCGAAACCAGCAGCGAATCACCGCCATCAGGTGCGGCCTGAGTCAGGGAGACCAGTACGTTAGTCTGGCTTTTCGGCTGATCCACCAGCAGATTTTCACGCAGGGCAAACAGACTTTCCTGCATGATGTTGCCGTTAAGATCGAGCAGCCCGGCCCAGCCATCCTCCTGCATTACCCGGAAAGTCGGGAAGCGGACCTGTAGCATCTGCCAGCCGTCGGTTTGAGCCAGGCGTGCCAGGCGCATCCCACGCTTCACTTCTTTCACGGACAGAGTACGGATGGAGTTGGTCAGCCGTACGCTCAGGGAGAACTTGATCATATCGCGGCTGGTGGCACAGTAGAGGGAACGGGAAGAGGTGGTCGGCAGCCACGACGTGCCGGCCTCACCTAAGTCTTTAATCAGCCCTTTAGCAACAAGTGCCTGGCACCACCCCTGCTGCAAAAGATATTCCCCCTGCCACGGGTGCAACGGGAACAGCCATTGGTTGTCACTTAATTCGTTGAGTAACTGAGGCGCATTCTCTGCGGCAAATCGCGTCAGCCGCTGTTGAAGGTTGAGATGCAAACTTTCACCGGCGATTTGCGTTTTATCCACCGAAAACCACCGCAGTGGGAAGTGGGGTGCCATATCAGGCAGGTAGCGTTCAGCCTCCCGCCGGTTAAACGGTTCATGAGACTTAGGCGCAGGGTGGAAAGCGTGTCCTGTCAGCAGCGCCTGCTCAGCCTCGCCAAAATTCAACGCTTTTTCACGCAGAGCGGCCCAGTCATGACGGGCATCAATTGCCTGTTGCGTATGGACATGGCTTTCCAGCACGCGCTGGTGGAAAGTTTCGCAGAGGGGAACGGGCAGAAACAGTTGATGGCGTAGCTTATCAATAATAAGCCGGGAGAGAGTGGTAAAGTCGACAGGATAACTGCCTGATGCCGTGACCAGACGTGCAGGAAATGCAAAGCGGTGATGCTGGGTTGGGGAGAAATAAGCCACTCTGAAATGGAGCGATTTCTGCTCATCCAGCGGGATGAGCAATTCGTCTGGCGGGTATTCTGTCAGTTTCCAGTCTGTGGTTTCACGAATCAGTGCATTCAGGAAGCACTGCGCAGCCACATCTGTGGCTGGTTTTTCAGAGGGCAGGGTCATAGTCAAACAGCTCCCACACAGTAAAATAATAACAATTATGTCAATAATGATTCTCATTATCAACAATAAATGTTATTGTCAGATAAATTAATTTTACAAATAAACACAATTAATACATGGAGTTGAAACATTATAATGTCACCAGGGATCGAAGATACGCCCCAAAAACCACTGTCCTGCTGGCCACTTGCGTTCAGTGCCGGGCTTCTCGGTATCGGACAGAACGGTCTGCTGGTTGTGCTCCCTGTTCTGGTCATACAGACAAATCTGAGTCTGTCTGTATGGGCTGCCCTGCTGATGCTTGGCTCAATGCTGTTTCTGCCATCGTCCCCGTGGTGGGGAAAGCAAATTTCCCGTACTGGCAGTAAACCTGTGGTGTTGTGGGCTCTGGGAGGATATGGCATAAGCTTTACCCTGCTAGGGCTGGGAAGCGTGCTGATGGCTACCAGCGCCATAACAACAGCGGTGGGACTGGGAATATTAATCATCGCCCGGATCGCCTACGGGCTGACCGTGTCGGCAATGGTGCCAGCCTGTCAGGTCTGGGCATTGCAGAGAGCTGGAGAAGGGAATCGCATGGCCGCTCTGGCAACCATCAGCTCCGGCCTGAGTTGCGGCAGGCTATTCGGGCCGCTGTGCGCGGCAGCAATGCTGGCCATTCATCCTCTGGCGCCACTGGGGCTGCTGATGGCAGCCCCAGTGCTGGCGCTGCTGATGCTGCTGCGGTTGCCCGGCACACCACCACAGCCCACACCGGAGTGCAAGAGCGTCAGTCTGAAGCGGGATTGTCTGCCTTATCTGCTTTGCGCAATATTACTGGCTGCGGCGGTGAGCATGATGCAGCTTGGACTTTCGCCTGCCCTTACTCGCCAGTTCGCTACGGATACCACCGCCATTAGCCAACAGGTGGCCTGGCTGTTGGGTCTGTCCGCAGTAGCTGCGCTTATCGCGCAGTTCGGGGTACTCCGTCCGCAGCGCCTGACTCCGGTGGCCCTGCTCCTGAGTGCCGGAGTGTTGATGAGTGGTGGTCTGGCTATCATGCTCTCCGAACAGCTATGGTTGTTTTACCCGGGCTGTGCAGTGCTGTCATTTGGAGCAGCTCTGGCAACACCCGCTTATCAACTTCTACTGAATGATAAGCTGGCTGATGGCGCAGGCGCGGGCTGGCTCGCTACCAGTCACACACTTGGCTATGGACTGTGCGCTTTGCTGGTGCCGCTGGTATCGAAAACAGGTGTCGCAATCGCGCTGATTATGGCAGCATTATTTGCAACTATATTATTTACCATTGTGTCTGTATTTATCTGGCATTACCGTACTATCAAATAAAGATATGATCATCACCTTACTGGAGTAAATCAGAGGATATGAGAGAGGACCTGCGTCTGATGAAAGCATGTCAGGCAGTGTTCTGGCTTGCTGCCCCCGCCCATCAGGTATAGTGAATTCAACCAGTTGCTGCGGTGTAATCTCCATGATTCTTTCGTGCAACAACCTATGATCCCGTTTACCATTAATATTCAGCGTTGCTCTGTTATTAAATTTCATTCTGACAAGCCAGTCAGCTTTTATTCCGGGAGTCTGCGCTGCGCGTTCAAACAGGTCATAAAAATCGCCTTCACGATCAGAAATTGACAATACATGGGTATCAGGGCATTGGCGAGCCAGTTCTGTTGCTTTATTATATCCTTCAACCCAACGCCAGGTTTCTTTTTCACTGACATGTTTTTTATGAAGTAAATCATTGCAGATTTCTTGTCGGGTATTTTTACTGGTTTTTAATTCATCCCTGAACCACTGATAGTCATCATAAACACCGAGGCAAACACCTGACTCACTGATGACGAGTTGAGGATGAAGAAATAAGTTTCTTTCATCTTTATGTTTTTTGGGACCAACTCCTTGTTTTTCTTTCTGACCAGAATAATTAAGTTCTGTTGTATCCTGTAAAACTAAAACTCTTTTAAACTGCTGAGCTCTTTCAGTGATATTTTCTTTGTGAGGAGTCATGATTTTATTAGCAGAGACTTTATCGTTTGAAAAACAACGATAAGCTGCCTTTGTTTCACTCCAGGGGTAATGCTGCCAACTTACTGATTTAGTGTATGATGGTGATTTTAAGGTGCTTGCGTGGCTTCCATTTCCATCAGA